>JAIECC010000376.1 GCA_029068665.1 Lachnospiraceae bacterium | reverse complement strand
TTATCTTCCTCCCTATATATTGCTTTTATTATATAAAGTAATTATATCAGAAATCATTTCACTTTTGTGGGTTTATCATAAAAAAAGGACCGCATTTCTTTTCTATACGATCCTTCCATATCTTTATTCCTGAATACAGCCATCCTCCAACCGGATGATGCGGTGTGCCATAGCAGCGATACCGGGATCATGGGTAATCACCAGCAAAGTTTTTCCCTGCTGATTAATCTCTTGAAGCAGCGTCATAATCTCCATACCGGTATTCTTATCTAAGGCTCCTGTTGGCTCATCTGCCAGAATAATCGAATTATCCGAGGCCAGAGCCCGGGCTATGGCACACCGCTGCTGCTGTCCGCCGGAGATATGTATGGGAAGCTTCTTTGCCAGATCAGCAATCCCCATCTGCTCCAGCCGCTCCATTACAATCCGCTTTCGTTCCTTCTTCGGAAACCCTTTTGCCAGCAAAGGTATTTCAACATTCTCAAATACAGTGTAATGATTCATTAATGCAAACTGCTGAAATACAAAGCTCACATGCTCCTTCCGGAACTGATGCAATTCGTTTCCTTTTAATTGGTGAACCGGGATGTCGTTATAAAAATATTCCCCTTCCGTCAGAGTATCCATACCGCCAATGATATTCAACAGTGTGCTCTTCCCGGAGCCGGAGGTACCCATAATCGCTATGTACTCTCCATCCTCCACAGTCAGATCAATTCCCTTTAATGCAGGAGTGGGACACTCCCCGTTATAGTAGGTCTTTGTAACCTGTGATAATGTAATCATGTAATATTTCCTCCAATCAACTCTACCGGTGAATAGTGCTTTAAGGTATAAATGGGAAAACCAGAGGAAAGGATTGCCATTCCTGCTCCTGCCAGAGCAACCTTCCAGCTTATTTTTTCCCAGATCATCCACTGGATGATATACTGGTCTCCATAGTATAAGGTAAAGACCTCCTGAGCCAGCAGAACAAACAGCGGCATCAGAATAATCAGGGATATCAGCATTTTCACCACATTTTCAATTAATATAATAGCAACCAAATCCCGGAAGGAAGCGCCATTGGCATATAAAATACCATATTCCGACTTCCGCACAATAATGGATACGGTCTGATAGCAAGTAAATACAATACATACCGTCACACCCACCACCAATATCATCTGCAGCATGTATCGATTCACCGGTCTTAAAGACTGTTCAATGGATGATAATTGTGCATCCAGAGAGCCAATGGTGACGGACCAGCCCCGCTTCCCTGCCTCCTGTTGAATCATCTCCTGGGCCTCTGCAAAGGTATAGCCTTCCTTTACGGAAAAATACTGAAAAGAGCTTAAGGAAACAGGAACTGCCATTAATACCTCATAATCCATGGAATAGGCAGAGGAAATATCGAATTTATTCATCATATACAATTCATCTGCTGGCATCAGAGTTCCCTGCTTTAATATACCTGCCACAATATAAACAGCACTGGCATCACTTCCCAGGACAGTGCCTACCTCAACCAGGTCCCGAAACTCATATCCCAGATAAACAGGGGTATACACACTTAAGTCAAAGGCATCCGGCGGGTCTCCTTCCAGTAATTCCAGATTGAACATATCCCATCCGGAGGCTGACAAAAGAAAGTTTTCAATGGATTTTTCTGTTGCGTTCCCTTCCATCACTACGTGCTTCTGCTGAACCTGTTGAAGAAAATACATAGAATCCAGCTCATTTCCATAAATTCCCCATGTACCGGCCGCATCAATACAGTCCAAAGAAAGTAAAAACTCCACAAAATCCCTGCTGTATATGTCTTCGGTTTCATTATTGCGGACCGCATAACCGATTCTCTCACAGCCCCCCTGAAAACTCTGGTCCAGCTTTACCCGCAGGCTGCTGTTCAATTCATTCATAAGCAGTATCAATGCTACCAGTAATAACGCAACGATACATAAAAGTATACTGCCAAATAACTTGTGAAGCTGCATGACCATACGGTCCATGGCAAGCTTCAACTGCATTCTGAATTTCATCCTACTCACCCCGCAATCCCTGTGCCGGTACACATCTGCATACCTGTTGAACAATCGGTATGATAGAAGCCCCTATGACAATCAGAAAGGCTCCCAGAAGAAGAAGGAAACTACGCAGCAGACTTCCCGGTTCCATATGGGTCCGGGAAAACAGCCGGTAAACTCCATCCATGCAAACCACTGCCACAAGAGAAATCACCAGCATCTGCACTAATTCTGCCAGTACCCGAAGTATGATCTGTCGGTTATTCATGCCAAAAGTCTTTAATATAACCAGATCCATCTTCTTTCTTGTAATCCAAAGCTCTGTAATCTCTCTACAGTTAATCAAGCTGACGAAAAACAAGACAAGGAATACCACGCCCTTTATTCTTGCATAGAATTGTTCAATTATGAAATTGGCTTCATCATAATTGTATTCCGACACGGATACGGAATACCCGCCAGCAGATTCCAACTCTGTCATAAACGCTTTCGCCGCCTCTGCCACATCTCCCGTATTACTGCCAAAGCAAATCCATCTTTCGTAACCTCCCCGAAAGGCATCTGCCAGCTTCTGATGCAGGATATCATCCTTCTGTGTTGGAACATAGTAAATACTGATTTCTATATTTCCTTCCGATACCTGATAGTGTTCAAATACTCCCATCACCTGATAGTTCTCTCCACCAATCTTAATAACCTTCTGCCCATCAATTACCTCAACATACTTTTCTGCTGCCTGACTGATCACTGCCAGCTTTCCGGTTTTCTGCCATTCGGGCGCATATGGATAACGACCGGACTGGAGGGTACGATACCATTCCTCCCTCCCTGATACAATTACGTCAACTCCTATCTCCTCCGCAGCCGCCCCTACCGGAAGAGCAATATTTTTTATATAAGTAGTTACCTCCTGCGCCACCAGCAGTTCCAGAAATTCAGAGGCTTTCTCCAGTTGAAGCTGGTAATCCGTTACTATATCCCCTGTTATTCCCGAACCTTCTTCCTTATGTTCACGAGTGACTTCAAGCAGTACAGAATTACGGTATCCGCTTTCATCCTGGCTTTTTAATAATTGTGTAAACCAAGCATTTATCAAATGGGCTCCGTTTATTACA
Source organism: Lachnospiraceae bacterium (assembly GCA_029068665.1). Lineage (GTDB taxonomy): Bacteria > Bacillota > Clostridia > Lachnospirales > Lachnospiraceae > CAG-632. The sequence continues at coordinate 168 of JAIECC010000376.1, read as the reverse complement.
ATAAAGAAGGACAAACTCAGTCCTGCCACAAACAATAAAAATGCTTCCTTATCTCTGATTTTCAATCTATCACCTCCAACTTCTTCTATATCCGGTCAAATATCCGACAAAACGCCTGTAATACAACAGAACTGCCGGATATTTGAGCCTTACGACAATCCCCAAATA
>JAIECC010000375.1 GCA_029068665.1 Lachnospiraceae bacterium | reverse complement strand
CCGGTAGAGCGTGTAAATATGATTGTTGAAAATACCCGTGTAGGTCAGGTGACAGATTATGACAAGCTGACCCTGGATGTATTTACCAATGGAACTCTGGCACCGGACGAAGCAGTCAGTCTGGCAGCTAAGGTACTAAGTGAGCACTTAAGCTTGTTTATTGATTTATCTGAAAATGCAAAGTCAACAGAGGTCATGGTTGAGACAAAGGATGACGAAAAGGGTAAGGTGCTTGAAATGAGCATTGACGAATTAGAGTTATCCGTACGTTCTTATAACTGCTTAAAGCGTGCAGGTATCAACACAGTAGAAGAGTTAACTAATAAGACTTCCGAAGATATGATGAAGGTCCGCAATCTTGGACGTAAGTCATTGGAAGAGGTATTAAGTAAGTTAAAGGAGTTAGGCTTAGAGCTTCGCAACGGCGAAGAATAAGCTTCCTTGTTCCACTAAAGCTGAATAAGAGTAAGCATAGTGAAGATGCAGAGGATTCTGCATAATTATCCATAAGGAGGAAGAATCTAAATGGCAATGTATAGAAAGCTTGGTAAGGAATCAAGCGCAAGAAAAGCATTACTTCGTAATCAGGTAACCATGTTGTTATATCATGGTAAGATTAAGACAACAGAAGCAAGAGCAAAGGAAGTTCGTCAGATTGCAGAACACTTAATTACATTAGCAGTGAAGGAAAAGGATAACTTCGATGAGGTTACAGTTACTGCTAAGGTTCCGAAGTTAGATAAGGATGGAAAAAGAATTAAGGAAGTTGTCGACGGCAAAAAGGTTACCCAGTATGATACTGTGGAAAAGAAGGTTAAGAAGGATCAGCCTTCCAGACTTCATGCAAGAAGACAGATGTTAAAGGTTCTTTATCCGGTTGTTGATGTTCCAAGTGAAGCAGCAGGTAGAAAAGCCGGTACAAAGAAGGTAGATTTAACAGCAAAGTTATTTGATGAATATGGACCTAAGTATGCAGGTCGCCCAGGTGGTTATACCAGAATCGTTAAGATTGGACCACGTAAGGGTGATGCAGCTATGGAAGTCATTCTTGAATTAGTATAGTGTTGCAAAGGGCTGTCGCAATAGGTTATGCGACAGCCCTTTTTAGATAAAAACGAATTCGCTGTAAACACAGGTGTCCGGCTAAGTGAGAATAGGGTATGATTAAAGCAGAACATGTAACATTTGAATATTTTCGACGGGATGAGGAAGGAAATGTTTCTGAAATTGTGGAGGCGGTAAAAGAGCTTTCTCTGCATGTAAGATCGGGAGAATTTATAGGGATTCTAGGGCAAAATGGTTCCGGAAAGTCTACGTTTGCCAAAATGTTGAACGCATTGCTGATGCCATCGGAGGGGAGTATTATAATTGCCGGTCTGGATAGTGCTGACAGTGACAACCGATGGAAGATTCGAAAAAATGCCGGTATGGTATTTCAGAATCCGGATAATCAGATTATTGGAACTATGGTAGAAGAGGATGTTGCCTTTGGACCGGAAAATCTGGGTATTAAGACAGAAGAAATCAGTGAGAGAGTTGCAGAAGCTTTGGAGACAGTTGGCATGACAGCTTATCGTCAGCAGTCTCCGAATCATTTATCCGGAGGACAGAAG
>JAIECC010000374.1:2445-10785 GCA_029068665.1 Lachnospiraceae bacterium | reverse complement strand
GGACCGGGACCGGAAGATGACTATATTATTGACACCTTTTATGAGTTGTTCTGCAAAGCTGCCGATTTATGGTCTCTTTGCTGCCGCCTTCTTTCCGGATTATGCGGCATTGGTCATGATCGGTCTGTATTTTGCAGGAATTGTGATTGGTATTCTGTTTGCGTTTCTTCTGCGTGGAACTGCATTTAGGGGAGAACCGGTTCCTTTTGTTATGGAATTACCCAATTACCGGTTTCCAAGTCCTAAAAGCGTCCTGCGCTTAATTGGGGAAAAGGCAAAGGATTTTATTACCAAGGCCTTTACCGTTATATTTTTGGCATCTGTTATCATTTGGTTTTTGCAGACCTTTGATACCCGGTTGAATATTGTGACGGATTCCTCGGAAAGCCTGCTTGCATTGATTGGCGGGTGGATTGCTCCATTGCTGGTGCCTTTGGGACTGGGAGACTGGAGGATATCTACAGCCTTAATTACCGGCTTTACGGCAAAAGAAAGTGTGGTAAGTACCTTGAATGTGCTGTTGGGAAATCAGGCATTGGATTCCTTGTTTTCTTCATTTAGTGCAGTCATATTTCTGGTATTTTCTCTACTGTATACTCCTTGTGTAGCGGCTGTTGCCGCAGTGAAACGGGAATTGGGAACCAGAAATGCAATCATTGTGGCAGCTATGCAGTGCGGTATTGCCTGGCTGGTGTGTTTTCTGCTCCGTTTGATTGGTATGGCAGTCGGATTGTAAGGAAATCGAAACAATAGAGTAATTGACGATAAATAGAAATCCAATTATACTGAATATAGCCACGGAATATACTGAAATCAAACAATAAATATGTGGTATAGAATTATAAAAGGAATGAGGAGGAAAGAATTATGAAGTATCAGGTATGGGGCAATATGATGCCTGCAGTAACCATTGGTCTGGAAGCAGGAGAAAGCATTTATACGCAGTCCGGCGGTATGAGCTGGATGACAGACCAGATGGAGATGGAAACGAATATGCAGGGAGGCTTGATGAAGGGCATTGGCAGAATGTTCAGCGGCGAATCCTTGTTTATGGCAACCTATACGGCAAAGGCACCGAATCAGGAGATTACCCTTGCCAGTGCGGTACCGGGAGAAATCAAAATGTTTGAGATTCGGCCGGGATATGAAATCATTGCCCAGAAGGGTGCTTTTCTGTGTGCAACTCCGGGGGTAGAGCTAAAGGCATTTGTAACAAATGTTAAGGGCGGTTTGTTCGGCGGAGAAGGCTTTGTTCTTCAGCATTATACCGGACAGGGACTTGTATTTTGTGAATTAGACGGTGCCATTCAGGAAATCGACTTACAGCCGGGACAGAAGATGGTGATTGATACCGGTAATGTTGCTGCATGGGAAAGTACAGTTGCTTACAGTTCTCAGATGGTAAAGGGCTTCAAGAATATTCTGTTCGGTGGAGAGGGACTCTTTTTGACCACCTTAACCGGACCGGGTAAGATCTGGCTGCAGACCATTTCTATTTCCGAACTGGCAGGCAGACTGCTTCCTTATATGCCGGCAGCCAGAAGCTGATTAACAGGAATGTAGGAAAATCATATGATATTATAAAGGGAAATGGCTCTCCTGTCAGGAATGCAGGAGGGCTGTTTTGTTTTTGAAATCTTTCGTTTCGAAAGTTTTAAGGTTTTCAAAAGCTATTTTGTTTTTATTTCTTTTAATTATGTGTTATAATTGTTGGAAGTATGATTTGACCTGAGGAGGGACCCGCCGTAGGTGGGAGGAGTCCTGAGGTCGGATTGCAGCAGGGCAATAAAATGTAGTCAGGAATTGTGACATGATAAAGGTGCAAGAGGTACGAATCCATGAAAATATTATCTCATTTGGATAAATTAGAGGCAGAGGCAATCTACATCATCCGGGAGGTTGCGGCAGAATGTGAAAAGCCGGTTATGCTTTATTCCATCGGCAAGGATAGTTCTGTTATGCTCCATTTGGCAATGAAAGCATTTTATCCGGAAAAACCTCCATTTCCATTTATGCATATTGATACCACCTGGAAGTTTCGGGAAATGACCGAGTTTCGCGATCGTAAGGCAAAGGAACTGGGAATCAATATGATTGTGCATACCAATGAGGAGGGGCTTCAGGCAGGGATTAATCCCTTCGACCATGGTGCCTCTTATACAGATATTATGAAAACACAGGCATTGAAACAGGGTCTGAATCAATATGGATTTACCGCAGCTTTTGGGGGCGGCCGTCGGGATGAAGAAAAATCCAGAGCAAAGGAACGGATTTTCTCTTTTCGTAATGCAGAGCATGCCTGGGACCCGAAGAATCAGCGGCCGGAGATGTGGAAGCTGTATAATACACAGATTCAAAAAGGGGAAAGCATACGGGTATTTCCTTTATCCAACTGGACAGAAAATGATATCTGGCAGTATATTTTGAGAGAAAACATTGATATTGTATCCTTATACTATGCAGATGTACGGCCGGTGGTCTACCGGGATGGCAATATTATTATGGTAGATGATGATCGTATGCGCCTGCTGCCGGGAGAAGAAGTGCAGATGAAAAAGGTACGATTCCGTACCTTGGGCTGCTATCCGCTTACCGGTGGTGTGGAATCCGATGCGGATACCTTAGAAGCGATTGTAGAAGAGACCTTAGGTGCGGTGAATTCGGAGCGGACAAGCCGGGTCATCGATCACGAGGCAACAGCCAGTATGGAACGTAGAAAAAGGGAAGGATATTTTTAGGATGAAGGAGCTATTGAAATTTATCACCTGTGGAAGCGTAGATGATGGTAAATCAACACTAATTGGTCATATGCTGTATGATTCCAAGCTGCTGTTTGCAGATCAGGAGCGTGCCCTGGAGCTGGAAAGCAAGGTTGGAAGTACGGATGGCAGTCTGGATTATTCTCTTCTGCTGGATGGACTGATGGCAGAACGGGAGCAGGGAATTACGATTGATGTGGCATATCGGTATTTTACCACCTCCAAACGCAGTTTTATTGTTGCAGATACACCGGGACATGAAGAATACACTCGAAATATGGCAGTGGGGGCGTCCTTTGCAGATGCAGCGGTTATTTTACTGGATGCCACCAAGGGGGTTCTGATACAGACCAGACGGCATACCCGTATCTGCTCGCTCATGGGAATCCGGGACTTTGTTTTTATAGTAAATAAGATGGATTTGGCAGATTACAGGGAAGATGGATTTTTGGCAATTAAGCAGGAATTAGAGGAGTTTATTCGGGATTTTCCGTATAACAGCATGACGGTGATTCCGGTATCTGCAACCATTGGAGATAACATAACCGCTCCGTCCCAAAAGATGAAATGGTATCAGGGTCCGGCTTTATTGTCCTATTTAGAAGAACTGGAGCTGAATTCGGAGAATGAAGAGGAAGACTTTGTATTGCCGATTCAGCGGGTAAGCCGTCCTAATCATACCTTCCGGGGCTTTCAGGGGCAGGTGGAAGCAGGAAGTATCCGGCTGGAGGATAGAATTACAGTATATCCCAGTGGGGAACAGGCTTCTGTTTCCCGTCTGCTGGCAGCGGGAGAAGAAGTGGAGGAAGTGGTAAAAGGGCAGCCGGTAACCGTTTGTCTGGACCGGGAGATTGACTGTTCCCGGGGCTGTGTTATGGTAAAGAAGAATCGGCCGGAGGTAGGGAATATGTTCCAGGTCACCATGCTCTGGATGGATGACATACCTTTGCTCGAGGGAAAGGAATATATCTGTAAGCTGGGAACAAAGAAGATTCCGGCCCGAATTGTGAAAATCGAATATAAAATCGATGTAAACACAGGGGCAAAAGTAACCGCAGAGCAGGTGAAGAAAAATGAGATTGTTTCCTGCAGTATTCTCACTACAGAAAAAATAGTGTTCCATAAATTTACAGATAATGAAGCCTTAGGCGGTCTGATTTTGATTGACCGTATTACGAATATGACTTCAGCCTGCGGCGTGATTGAATATGCATTGAAGCATTTTGACAATCTGACCTGGCAGGATTCGGATATAACCAAGGAAATACGGGAAAAGCGAATGGGACAAAAGGCAGCGGCTCTTTGGTTTACCGGACTTTCCGGTTCCGGAAAATCAACTCTGGCGAATGCACTGGAGATGAAGCTGTCGGCCATGGGAAGGCACACCATGCTCCTGGATGGGGATAATATTCGTATGGGTCTGAATCGGGATTTGAAATTCTCTGATGAAGACCGGACGGAGAATATCCGGCGGATTGCAGAGGTTACTAAGCTGATGAACGATGCAGGACTGATTGTTTTAACTTCGTTTATTTCGCCTTTTGCACAGGACCGTGACCTGGCACGTTCCATTATCGGAGATGATTTTTTGGAAATCTATATCAGTACCCCGTTGGAGGAGTGCGAGCGCCGGGATGTAAAGGGCTTGTATAAAAAGGCAAGAGCCGGTGAGATTCCGGTATTTACCGGTATTTCCAGTCCCTATGAAGCACCGGAGAAGCCGGACATCCAGATTGATACCAGCCAGTATACAGTAGAAGAAGCAGTGGATTTGCTGATTAAAAAAATGCAGGAGCATGGTATCGGATGAAACAGGAGTTTTTAAGTATCACTTTGTAAAATGACATGAAACAAAAGGAGCAGGATTATGAAAAAAAGACCTAATGACTTTGGACATATGTTATCTGGCGTTCGCTTGGATGTGTGGTTGAAATTATTAAAAGAAAATAAGATTGATAAAGAATTCTATCCCCAGGCAGCAGTAATTACACTGGAAAGTGCCTTGCTGACGCCTCTGATGTATCTGGAATACCTGTTATTTTGGCTGCCGATTCAAAAGGCAAGGATGAAACAGGACCCGATTTATGTAGTGGGTTTTTGGAGAAGCGGTACTACTTATCTGCAGAATTTATTGACCAGAGACCCGCAGTTTGGATGGTTTGATCCGGTCAGTACCATTACCTTTAGCAACAGTATTTTACTGCGGAAGCCCTTGACTGCCCTTGCAAGGAATGGACTGAAAGGGGCCAGGGCCATGGATAATCTGGAATTTGAAATTGATCTGCCCATGGAAGAAGCCCATGCGCTTACCAACCTGACGGATTTGTCCATAAGTCATATGATGGCATTTCCGGATCATGGTAAGGGTGGTAAGTATATAAATTCTATTTTTGTGGATGCCCTGTCAAGTAAGGACCGGAGAAGATGGTATCGTGTTTATCATTATATGCTGAAGAAACTGACTTACATGAAGGGTGAAAAGCAGCTGCTCTTAAAGAGTCCGGATAACACAGCACGTATTGCCTTCTTAAAGCGGGCATATCCGGGAGCCAAGTTTATTAATATTTATCGGAATCCATACACCGTAATCCGTTCTGCACTTCATATGTTCCGTACGGAAATGGATAAGTATGCATTATCGGAAAGTGTCAGTGACCAGTATTTAATGGATCGTGTCTGTCTGATTTTTGAGCGTGTGTACCGTCGGGCATTCCGGGATTTGGACAATTTAAGAGAGCAGGATAAAATCGAAATCAAATACGAGGATTTTGTGGAGCATCAGGAAGAATATCTGGAAAAGATCTATCAGAAGCTGGGCATATATGATTATGAGAAGGCATATCCATATATGAAGGAATACATGGATAGTATGAAGGACTACAAGACGAATACATATGATTATTCTCCGGAGCTGATTAAACGGGTGAATGCCCGTCTGGGCTTTTATTTTGAACGGTATGGTTATGAGATGATACAGCCGGAGGAGTATGAGAATCCGGAAGCATAAGTGATTAAAATGAGGGAATGAAAAACCGCCATGGATACTCTTTTGCTTCTTCTGCATAATCAATGTTTATCCGGGGACCGGAGTGAATCTGGTCCTCGGATATTTTTATGCCTCCATCAGCAATATAAAAATCCGAGCCGGAAGCACACAGGTCTTGATTATTTTCGGAACGGTCAATACCCATGGCAAGACAGAGCTTACCGGGACCATTGGATAAGGATTTTTCCTGCTTTACGGGATGAAGCTGCAGCATAAGACGCTTCGAAGCCTCATCATAGGGAAGCACACTGCGAAGCAGAACTGCTTCCGGAATATCTGTGTGATTTGCCACTACATTCATGCAGCAGTACATACCATAGATTAAGTAGACATAGGAAGTACCGCCTTTGTGATACATAGGCTCTGTTCGATTACTGCGCAGTCCCTTATAGGCGTGTGAAGCTTTATCACTGATTCCCATATAGGCCTCCGTTTCCGTAATGATGCCCCGGATGATGCCAAGGTCTGTTCTATGAACCAGAATCTTACCCAATAAGGCTTTGGATAAGTCAATTCCATTTTGATAGTAAAAGCTTCTTGTCAGTTTTTTCATATGCCACTCCTGAATACGTGTATTTTGTGTTCCATTTCCGTGAATCTGCATTGCAATTCAAAGGAAAAACGCTATAATAAGTATAGCTAAGTGAAAGCCTTCGCAGCAATAAATATAGTATAGCACAAGAAAGAAGGAAAATGTATGGATATCAATCCGATCATAGAAAAAACAGGTGCAGATGCCCTGTTGATCACCAATCCCTATAATATGCGGTATCTTAGCAGTTTCCGGGGCGGGGAAGGTATCTTGTATATATCCCGGCAGAGCCGGATACTGATTACGGATTCCCGTTATACGGAAGCCGCATCACAGGAAAGCTGCTTTACTGTAGAAGAATACAGGAACGGTCATGGAATAACCGACATTCTAAAGGAATACATACAACAGGAGGATATAAAGGGACTTGGATATGAGGACGAGTCCATGGTCTGTAAGACCTTTCGGAATTATCAGACCTCCCTGCCCATGGTGAAGGAATGGATTCCTGTGGGGGGAGAGATTACCCGGCTCCGTCAGGTTAAGACAGAAGAGGAGATTGGTTATCTGCGGCAGGCAGAGGCCATTGGAGACAGGGTGTTTTCCAAAATGCTGACCTTGATCCGGCCGGGTATGACGGAACGGGAGGTTCAGGGAGAATTGGAGTATCAGATGATGAAATTTGGCGCTTCCGGCACCTCTTTTGATACGATTGTGGCCTCCGGTCTTCATTCTTCCATGCCCCATGCCATTCCTTCCGATAAAAAAATAGAGCCGGGGGACTTTCTTACCATGGACTTTGGATGCCGGTATCAGGGGTATTGCTCGGATATGACCCGGACCATTGTGATTGGAAAAGCAAGCGAAAAGCAGAAAGAGATTTACCAGCTGGTATTAAAGGCGAATCTGGTTGCAGAATCCTTCCTGCGGGCCGGCATGGTATGCAGAGAAGTGGATAAAATAGCCAGAGATATTATAACAGATGGAGGATATGGTGAGTGCTTTGGTCATGGTCTGGGCCACAGTGTAGGACTGGAAATCCATGAATCACCGGCCTGTAATACCAGAGATACTACTGTTTTGAAGCCGAATATGATCATGACCATAGAGCCGGGGATTTATGTGCCGGGCTTTGGCGGAGTCCGGATTGAAGATATGGTAGTGATTACCCGGGACGGATTCGAAAATCTGGCCCATTCCACCAAAGAGCTGATTGAACTCTGATTCTTGGAAATTACTGGTTTTCTACGTTGTTTATTTGAAATAACTCTGTTATACTAGGTGTTATATATGGACAACCTTATAAAAGTATATTTTTTGAGCAGATACTACCGAATGAGAAATAGATGCAAGGAAGGTAAAATAAGAGATGAATATTATTATTGCCGGATGCGGCGGTGTAGGATGTACACTGGCAGAGCAGTTAACAGCAGAGGGACATGAGATTACAGTGATTGACAGCAATAGCAAAAATCTTCAGACGGTGATCTCCCAGATGGATGTTATGGGGATACAGGGAAACAGTACCAGCTATGTGACACAGATAGAGGCAGGTATTAATAAGGCTGATCTGTTGATTGCAGTTACAGATAATGATGAGGTTAATATGCTGACCTGTCTGATTGCAAAGAAAGCAGGTAATTGTCAGACCATTGCCAGAGTCCGCAGTCCTCAGTATTTTACGGAAATTGATTATATACGGGATGAATTGGGGTTGTCTATGGCGATTAATCCGGAATTTGCAGCAGCCCAGGAGGTATCCAGACTGATTCAGATTCCTTCCGCTCTTGAGGTTGATACCTTTGCAAAAGGAAGGGTCAATCTGATTAAAATTGAAATACCGGAAGGATCGGTACTGGATCAGCTGATGCTGGCGGATTTTTCAAAGGAAATCGGACCGGATGCATTGGTTTGTATCGTAGAACGGGAAAAAGAAGTCTTTATTCCGGGTGGTGGATTTGTCCTTCAGGCAGGAGACCGGAGTTACGTTACCATGCAGAGTT
>JAIECC010000374.1:0-2435 GCA_029068665.1 Lachnospiraceae bacterium | reverse complement strand
AAATATGAAGGAATTGCAGATTATATTACATATTTTCCGTTTGATATTCCGTATGCGGTAAATGGATTTTTGAATAAGATTGGTATCAAGGCGAAACCCATTCGAAAGGTAATGATTGCCGGCGGCGGAACCTTCGGATATTATCTGGGACGGATTTTGACAGAAGCCCGGATGCAGGTGAAGATTGTTGAACAAAATGAAGCACGGTGTATGGAATTGAATGAACTGATTCCCAAAGCAATGATCATCAATGGAAATGCAACGGATAAGCAGCTGATGCTGGAAGAAGATATTGAAACCACGGATGCGGTGATTGCGGTAACAAACCTGGATGAGGAGAATCTGTTACTGGCATTATATGCCAATAAGGTATCCGATGCCAAAATAATCACAAGAATCAACCGTCTGTCCTTTGAGGATGTGCTTGGGGATATACCTATTGGAAGTACGGTGACTCCAAAGGATATTACCGCAGAGTATATTATCCGCTATGTGCGTTCCATGCAGAATTCCTATGGAAGCAATGTGGAAACCCTATATCGTATGGTGGATAATCAGGTAGAAGCATTGGAATTTAACGTAGATCCGGATGCCAGGGTAACAAAAGCAGCCATAGGAGAACTAAAGATTAAGAAGAATACATTAATCTGCAGTATCAGCCGGAATAAAAAGGTGATTCGTCCAACGGGACGTGACAGCATTCTGCCCGGAGACAGTGTTATTGTGGTAACCACGAACCGGGGACTGAACGGTATTGATGAAATATTAAGCTAAGTGGGTTGAGGGATTCATTATGAATTATCGAATATTATTATATGTATTGGGATGGGTTATGAATTTTCAGGCGGTATTCCTGTTGCTGCCTGGTATTGTGGCCCTGGTTTATAAGGAGTCATCCGGATGGGATTTCCTGATTACAGCTTTGATTACAGGAGTTATCGGAGTTGCTTGCACAGTGAAAAAGCCGAAGAATAATCAGTTTCATGCCAGAGAAGGCCTGGTGTTGGTAGCTGTCAGCTGGGTGCTGATCAGTTTGATCAGTGCGATTCCCTTACGAACCAGTGGAGCCATTCCTCATTATATTGATGCAGTATTCGAGATGGTTTCCGGTTTTACCACTACAGGAGCCAGTATTCTTCCTGCTGTAGAAGAGTTACCTCATTGCATGAATTTCTGGCGCTGCTTTAGCAACTGGATTGGAGGTATGGGTGTTATTGTATTTATGATAACCATTCTTCCCATGGTAGGTGTAAATGGCAGTATGTATCTGATGCGGGCGGAAAGTCCCGGACCCTCTTTTGGGAAATTAGTACCTAAATTAAAGACAACCGCTATGTTTTTATATATTATGTATATTGGACTGACACTGGTACAGATGGTGCTATTGCTGTGCGGAGGTCTGGACTTCTTTGATTCCCTGTGTGTCAGTATCGCTACTGCCGGTACCGGAGGCTTTGGAATCAAGAATGATGGATTTAGCGGCTATAGCAGTTATGTTCAGATTGTAGTTACAATATTCATGTTCTTATTTGGTGTGAATTTTAAGTTCTACTTTTTGCTGCTTATGCGCAAATTCAAGGATGCCTTCTTAATTGAGGAAATCCGCTGGTATACGATTCTCTATGCAGTATCCACCATATTAATCGCTGTTGATATTTTTCATCTGGTAGGCGGTGTTGGAGAAAGTCTGAAGCATTCTGCGTTTCAGGTTGCTACGGTTATGACTACTACCGGTTTTGCAACCACAGATTTTAATCAGTGGCCGATTTTTTCACAAACGATTCTGGTGGTATTGATGTTTGTAGGAGCCTGCGCCGGAAGTACCGGCGGTGGTATGAAGATATCCAGATTTATTATATATATCAAATCTGCCCAAAAGGAAATTGCTACCTTACTGCATCCCAACAGTGTGAAAAAGATTACCATGGATGGAAAGGTCATTGACCATGAAACGATTCGTTCGGCAAATGTGTATCTGGTGATTTATGTATTGCTGGTAGGCATATCCGTACTGGTGGTCAGTCTGGATGGGTTTGATTTGGTTACTACGGTTACATCTGTCGTTGCCACCTTCAACAACATTGGACCCGGACTTGGAGTAGTAGGACCGATGGGGAATTTTAGTCCTCTTTCCGTTTTGTCCAAGCTGGTTCTGATTTTTGATATGCTGGCAGGACGTTTGGAAATCTTCCCGATTGTAGTATTGTTTTTCCGGGATACATGGAAGCGGTAGAATAAAAATGAAAAAAGGGTGTCTCAAGTGGAATGATTCCGGAATGAGACACCCTTTTTGAAGTAATATTTGATTTGGAGTTGTGAAAACAAAATGATCTGCCGCGACACAAATCCATATATTTCATGTGTTTTTCACCAACTTTTACTATCATAGTGATAAGCAGCTAAGAAGTCAATATAAAGCAGTTAAGACAATGAAT
>JAIECC010000373.1 GCA_029068665.1 Lachnospiraceae bacterium | reverse complement strand
CTATTGTTCCGACCATTGCCCGTTCCAAGGCACCGGAAAGTGATGTGGCCGGTAAAGCAAATGTGCTGGTATTTCCGGACCTGGATGCAGGAAACATCGGATACAAGCTGGTACAGCGGCTGGCAAAGGCAGATGCCTATGGACCGATTACCCAGGGAATCGCGAAGCCGGTAAATGATTTATCCAGAGGCTGCTGCGCAGATGATATTGTAGGTGTTATTGCAATTACCGCCGTACAGGCTCAGGCACAACAGTTGACCTGAGGAGGGGCCCAGCGTAGCTGGGAGGAGCCCTGAGGTCGGATTGCACTGAAGTATGGCTGTAGCCAGTCAGCATTATAACAGTAGTAAAAATAATGAATACATACAGCCATGTAATACACTTGTGCATTACGTGGCTCTATGCTTTTTATTCCCGCGAGCAATGAGGAAAATAGCCATGTTTACATGGATATTTGACGAATGCCGCGGGGTTATTGACTTGGAGGAAATAAGTATGAATATTTTAGTAATTAATTGTGGCAGTTCATCTTTGAAATATCAGTTGATTGATTCTGTAACCGAGCAGGTAATGGCAAAAGGTCTGTGTGAGCGGATTCAAATTGACGGAAGACTGAAGCATACCGCTGCCGGTAAGGCTTCCATTGAAATCGAATCTCCTATGCCGGACCATACGGCTGCTGTGGAACTGGTCTTAAAAATGCTGACGGATACAGAGCATGGTGTGATTTCTTCCCTGAAGGAAATTGATGCAGTGGGACATCGAATTGTTCATGGGGGAGAGCGGTTTGCTTCCTCTACGTTGATTACAGAGGAGGTCATTCAGGCTATTACGGAATGTAATGATCTGGCACCGCTGCACAATCCTGCCAATCTGATTGGAATTGAATCCTGTCGGAAATTAATGCCGGAAGTTCCTATGGCGGCGGTCTTTGATACAGCGTTTCATCAGACTATGCCGGAGGAGGCGTATTTATATGGAATCCCATATGAATATTATGAAAAGTACAAGCTTCGGAAGTATGGTTTCCATGGCACCAGTCACAGCTTTGTTTCCAAGCATACGGCTGAATTACTTGGAAAAAAAGCGGAAGAGTTGAAAACTATTGTCTGCCATCTGGGAAATGGTGCCAGCATCTGTGCGGTTAAGCATGGAATATCCGTAGATACCAGTATGGGACTGACACCTCTGGACGGTCTGGTTATGGGAACCCGCAGCGGCACCCTGGACCCGGCTGTAATTGAATTTATTGCCCAGAAGGAAGGCAAATCCGTTGGGGAGATTATGAACATATTAAATAAAGAATCCGGAGTGTATGGTGTTTCCGGTGTTTCCAGTGATTTCCGTGACCTGGAGCAGGCAATTGGAACCGGTAACAAGCGGGCGAAAATCGCCATGGATTTATTCTGTTATCGGGTAGCACAATATATCGGTTCTTACACTGCCATTATGAACGGTGTGGATGCCATTGCCTTTACTGCAGGAGTAGGGGAGAACAATATCGCCGCAAGAACCGGTATCTGCAATTATTTAGGGTATCTGGGTGTTGCCATTGATGCAGAACAGAATCAGGTACGGGGAGAAGACCGGATTATTTCCACACCGGATTCCAAGGTGGCTGTTCTGGTAGTGCCGACCAATGAAGAACTTGCTATTGCAAGAGAGACTGTAGAATTGCTTCCGTAAAGTTGCAAAATATGGTTGACAAACCCTAATCAGCTATGTATAATTGTCAAGGTGTGGAAAAGCTTGTCATAAATCGATGACAGCAAAACATCAATGATTATGAGTTTTCATTTATGATAGATTCATAGAACAGTTCGGGTTAAGGAGGTGTACACGAATGTCAATTTGTCCAAAGAATAAGTCTTCCAAGGCTAGAAGAGACAAGCGTAGAGCAAACTGGAAAATGAGTGCTCCTACATTGGTAAAATGTTCAAAGTGCGGCGAGTTAATGATGCCTCATAGAGTATGTAAGGCTTGTGGTTCTTATAACAAGAAAGAAATCATTGCAGTTGATTAAGATTGGGACTGCAATCCGGTATAAGCAAAAAAGACTGTCAGCAGAAATAAGCTGGCAGTTTTTTTGCCTTAAGGGTATTTTATGAATTTCTTTACATTAATTGGATAATTTAGTATTATATAAAATGGGTTTTTATGTGTTTTACAAGGAGGAAGAGCATGGAAGAGAATCAGATTAAAATTGTAATAGATGCTATGGGCGGTGATAATTCTCCGTGGGCATTGGTAGAAGGTGCCGTATTGGCAGTGAAGGAGCATCCGGATGTGTTCTTATACATCGTGGGTCCTCAGACAGAAATCGAAGCAGAGCTTGCAAAATACGAGTATAACAAGGCACAGATTGAAGTGGTAGATGCTCCGGATGTGATTACCTGCCATGACCAGCCGGTAGAAGCAGTAAAGACAAAAAAGGAGTCTTCCCTGATTGTGGGACTGAATCTGGTGCGGGAAGGCAAGGCAGAGGGACTGATTTCAGCCGGAAGCACCGGCGCCGTATTAGTAGGTGGACGAATGATTGTAGGACGAATCAAGGGAATCCGTCGTTCTCCGCTGGCACCATTGATTCCAAGAGAAGGCGGTGTATCCATTTTGATCGACTGTGGTGCGAACATGGATTCCAGACCGGCGGATCTGGTACAGTTTGCCCAGATGGGAAGTATCTATATGAAGCATATTGTGGGAATTGAGAATCCACGGGTTGCCATTGTGAATGTAGGTGCTGAGGAAGAGAAAGGAAATGCATTGGTAAAGGAGACATTTCCACTTCTAAAGGCATGTAAGAATATTAATTTTATCGGAAGTATCGAGGCAAGGGATATTCCGGCAGGACATGCAGATGTAATTGTCTGCGATGCCTTTGTAGGAAATGTAATTTTGAAATTATATGAGGGTACAGCTTCATTCCTGATGAAGCAGATCAAGAGTGCCATGACAGCTTCCCCAATCAGTACAGTCGGTGCCGCTTTGGTGAAGCCAAAGATTAAAGAGGCGGTAAAGGAGTTTGATTCCTCCAACTATGGTGGTGCACCGCTGCTGGGAATTAACGGACTGGTAGCTAAGGTTCACGGCAGTTCCAAGGCCAGTGAAGTAAAAAATGCCGTAACCCAGTGTATGGAATTCAGTAAGCAGCACATTAAAGATTTGATTCAGGAGAATATTACCACCTCCGGAGAGGCATAATCATTTTGTACGGCACCGGATATGGTTCTGCCGGCAGGCAGTGGGACCGGTGTATCTGTGCGTACCTGTAAAAACAGAACGTAAGGAGACCAGTATGCCTACAGATTTATCAAAGGTCATGAAAACAATTGAATACCAGTTTCAAAATCCGGAGCTTTTAAAGCAGGCATTGACCCACAGTTCCTATGCCAATGAGCGGAAAATCAACCGGATTCAGGATTATGAACGATTGGAATTCCTAGGGGATGCGGTGCTGGAAATGATAACCAGTCATGCGTTACTGACCATGTATCCCCGGAAGCACGAAGGCGAATTATCCAAGCTTCGTTCTTCCTTGGTTTGTGAATACTGTCTGGCTCAATGCGCAAGAGAACTGCATTTTCCGGATTATGTATTTTTAAGCAAGGGAGAGCGGCAGACCGGTGGTGCAAACCGGGATGCTTTGCTCTGTGATTTATTCGAATCCGTTCTGGGCGCTATTTATCTGGATGGGGGAATGGAGCCTGCTAAGGCTTATGTGGAAAAGTTCCTGCTATCGGATATGGAAAATAAGCGGTTGTTTTATGATGCAAAAACGAATTTACAGGAATGGGTACAGAAATACGACATGGGCGAAATCGAATATATTCTGTTGGACGAGCAGGGACCGGATCACAATAAGCATTTCTTTGTAGAGGTGTCCATTAACGGAACCCGATATGGCAGAGGGGATGGACAAAGCCGGAAAAATGCAGAACAACAGGCAGCATATAACACAATTCTAGACCTAAAAAATAAGGCAGGTAAAAAATAATGTATCTGAAAAGCATTGAAGTATATGGCTTCAAATCCTTTGCAAATAAAATATTGTTTCAGTTTGAAAATGGAATCACCGGTATTGTAGGTCCTAACGGAAGCGGAAAGAGTAATGTGGCAGATGCCGTCCGCTGGGTACTGGGAGAACAGAGTGCCAAGCAGCTTCGTGGTGCCAAGATGGAGGATGTCATCTTTGCGGGTACGGAAATGCGGAAGCCCCATGGTTCCGCCTATGTTGCCATTACCCTGGATAACAGCGATCATGTACTTCCCATTGATTATGAAGAGGTGACGGTAGCCAGACGGGTCTATCGTTCCGGAGAAAGTGAATATCTGATCAACGGGGCACCCTGCCGGTTAAAGGATATCCATAATATGTTCTTTGATACCGGTATCGGCAAGGAAGGCTATTCCATTATCGGTCAGGGACAGGTAGAGAAAATCCTAAGCGGTAAGCCGGAGGAACGGCGGGAGCTTTTTGATGAAGCAGCCGGAATCGTAAAGTATAAAAAGAACAAGGCGGCAACGGAAAAGGCACTGGAATCCGAGCGGCAGAACCTGTATCGTGTAAATGATATTCTGTCGGAGCTGGAAAAGCAGGTAGGACCTTTGGAAAAGCAGTCGGAAACGGCGAAAAAGTATCTTTTATTCAAGGAAGAAATGAAGCAGCTGGATGTGAATGTATTCCTGTTAGACAGTGACAGAATCCGGGCTGTTATGGAGGAAAATCAGGAGAAGCTGCAAATCGTAACCAGCCGGACTGAGGAGTTGAATACCCAGTATGAATCCATTAAGACCGAATATGAACGTTTGGAAACAGAGCTGGAGAACTACAATCAAAAAATTGATACTGGAAAGACCCAGACCACAGAGCTAAAGCTGGCTGTAGAGCGAGCAGAAGGTGAAGTGCGGGTGCTGAATCAGAAGATTGACAGTGTCCGGGTATCTGATGAGCAGATCAGTGAGCAGATTCGCCGGGTGCAGGATTCCCTGCTAAAGCAGACAGAGGAACAGCGGGCTTATCAGGCAAAAAAGGCTGTTCTGGATGAAAAGCTGGATACTGCCGATGATGTAGTAGAAGAGGCAAGAGCCCGTTCTCAGGAAATCCAGGATGAAATTACCCGTCTGGAAGAGAATATTGAAAAAAATAAAGCAGATATTATTGAACTGATGAATGAGAACTCCAGCATCAAAGGCAAGGTAGCACGATATGATGCCCTGTTGGAGAATATCAGTTTTCGGAAAACCCAGATCAATCAGCGATATGTCCAGTTCAAAAGTGATGAAATGGCAGATCAGGAGCAATATGAATCCCTGCAGAAGCAGTTACAGGAGCTGGATGCCCAGATTACCCTTCGGCAGGAGGCTCTTGCAGTCTGTGATAAAGGATTGGATGAGAATACAGAAGCTACTCATAAAAATCGGGATACTCTTGCCAGACTGCGGAATGAATACTCTGCAGCAAAGGCAAAAGCAGAGTCTTTACGAAACATTACCGAGCGTTACGATGGCTACGGGAACAGCATCCGCCGGGTAATGGAGCAGAAAAAGCATACCAAAGGAATTATCGGCGTTGTGGCAGATATCATTTCCGTTCAGCAAAAGTATGAGATTGCAGTAGAAACCGCCCTTGGAGGCAGTATTCAGAATATCGTTACCGCAGATGAAGGTACGGCAAAGCGGCTGATTCAGTATTTAAAGCAGAATAAATACGGACGTGCCACCTTCCTTCCTTTGACCAGTATTGCGGGAGGAGGAGGCTTTTCCAAGCAGGAAGCCCTGCAGGAGCCGGGAGCCATTGGACTTGCCAGTACACTGGTTCAGATTCAGCCGGAATATCAGGCAGTGGCAGAGCATTTGCTGGGACGGATTCTGGTGGTGGATCACATTGACCATGCATTATCCATTGCAAAGAAATATAAATATTCCATTCGTATTGTCACCCTGGAAGGAGAATTACTGACTCCCGGCGGTGCCATGACCGGTGGTGCTTATAAGAATTCCAGCAATCTGCTGGGCCGTAAGCGGGAGCTGGATGAACTGAATCAGGTGGTGGAGGACCATAGCCGTCAGATTTACGAGGCGGAAAAGCAGGAGCAGGAGCTTCGGACCCTACGGGATACCTTAAAAGAAGAAAAGGAAACCTTGTCTGCCAAGCTTCAGGAACTGTACCTGGAAAAGAATACCAACCACGTGAATCTGGAGCAGGTAAACAGCCGGTTATCCGAGCATGCTACCATCTTTGCATCCCTGCAGAATGAAGGAAAAGAATTGGATGCCCAGATTGAAGAAATCAATCAAAACAAAAGTCAATTATTTGAGGGTAATAAGTTTCAGGAACAGGCAAAGCTGGATTGCGAAGCCAGAATTGCCAAGTATGAGGAAGATATTCTGGAGCAGAAGGAGTTGCTGGAAACCGCCAATGCCAGAGTATCCGAATTGTTGTTAGAGTTCAATACCATTAAGCAGCAGGACGATTTCTATATTGAGAATATTCATCGAATCCGTGTGGAAAATGACAAGCTGAAAGCGGAGCTGGAGGAATATAACCGCCGGACCCATGGAGCTGCTGAAGAAATCATGGAGATTAATGAGCAGATCAATGGCATTCAAAAGGAAATGAACCAGCGGAAGGCGCAGATTCAATCCATGGAGGAGCAGCTGCAGGCAGATATTAAGAAGAAGGAAGAAATGATGGCTTCTCATAAAGAATTCCTGCAGCAGCGGGAAGGTCTGCGGGAAGAACTTTCCAATCTGGATAAGGAAGCCTATCGTCTGAATGCCCAGTCCGAAAAGATTTCCGAACAGTCCGACAGCCTGAATAACTATATGTGGGAGGAATATGAATTAACCTACAACCGGGCACTGGAGCTTCGAAAGCCGGAGTATACGGATTTAACCATGCTGCGGAAAGAATTATCAGCAGTTAAGAATAAGATTAAGTCCTTAGGTGATGTAAATGTCAATGCCATTGAGGACTATAAGAATGTGTCGGAACGATATGAATTCTTAAAGACCCAGCATGATGATATTGTAAAGGCCGAGGAGAACCTAAAGCGGATCATTGCGGAACTGGATACAGCCATGCGGGCGCAGTTCAGTGAAAAATTCGCAGAAATCCAGGTGATGTTTGATAAGGTCTTTAAGGAATTATTTGGCGGCGGTAAGGCCAGCCTTGTACTGGTAGAAGAGGAAGACATTCTGGAAGCCGGAATTAAGATCATTGCCCAGCCGCCTGGAAAGAAGCTTCAGAATATGATGCAGCTGTCCGGTGGAGAAAAGTCCCTGACTGCCATTGCTTTACTATTTGCCATTCAGAGCCTGAAGCCGTCACCGTTTTGTCTGTTGGACGAAATCGAAGCTGCATTGGATGATTCCAATGTAACCCGGTTTGCAAAGTATTTACATAAGTTGACTAAAGATACCCAGTTTATTGTGATTACCCACCGGAAGGGTACCATGGAGGCTGCTGATATCCTGTACGGTATTACCATGCAGGAAAAAGGTGTATCAACGCTGGTTTCCGTTAACCTGATTGAAAATGAGCTGGATAAATAAGGTTCATCTGTGTTTCCTGGTACCGCGACTTTCGAGGACATGACCATCCCCAAGCAGACACACTAAGCACATTCGTGCTTTGGAGTAGTGCGCTGATGCGCACGCAGGTCGTAAGGCATCCTCCCATCTGCGATGGGTCCCTCCTTGCGACAAGTTTCGTTCTACCCAGCACGTAGTGGTACATAAGGCTGTAAAGAACACAGCCTAAGTACCAACGTGCTTCAACGGTCTGCTTGGAGATGGTTATGCCTCCGAAAGTTGCTACCAAGAATGGTGCAAATTCATAATTCAACATTGATTTCAGATTCTGACTGTTTCAGCATTGAAATCTGAACGTCATATTGCAAAGAAACTGACAGATTTCCTGTGCAAAATCTGTCCTGATTATGGATATCAGAAAATACGTGTTTTCCATATCAAAAGTAATGGCACATCATGGAACTGCACCAGTCCTGACCGCGTCTTTTAGGACATATATAGCTACAAGAAGACCTTAGAAGCACGTCGGTACTTAGGGGTGGTATTTTCACCCCTTATGTACCGCTACGTGCTGGCAGGAGTGCGAACGTGTCTTCTTGTAGCTATATATGCCCCGGAAGACGCGATAGCAGCAATATTAAATATGGAACCAACTTAAGAAATAAAGAGAAATAGATATATAAAGAATCAAAAGGAGAGAGCAGATGAGCGAATTAAGTACATTTACCGGAACCAGTCACTACATTGCTGCACCGGAGCTGATGCAGGCAGTGAATGTAGCAATGGAACTGGAAAAGCCATTATTAATCAAGGGTGAGCCGGGAACCGGAAAGACCATGCTGGCAGATGCCATTGGTGAAGCAACGGGAAAGAAACTTCTGATCTGGAATATCAAATCTACCACCAAGGCGCAGGACGGACTGTATATCTATGATACCATTCAGCGATTGTATGACAGTCAGTTTGGGGAAGAAGGGGTAGATGATATTGGTCACTATATCAAGCTGGGTAAATTAGGAGAAGCATTTCAGTCGGAGGAGCAGGTGATTCTTCTGATTGATGAAATCGATAAGGCAGACCTGGAGTTTCCCAATGATTTGCTTTGGGAGTTGGATAAAATGGAGTTCTACATCCATGAAACCAAAGAGACCATTCGGGCAAAACACCGCCCAATCGTAGTGATTACATCCAATGCAGAAAAAGAGCTGCCGGATGCGTTTTTACGGCGCTGCATTTTCCACTATATTGACTTTCCGAACCGGGAACAGATGACAGAAATCGTGAATGCTCATTTTGAACAATTAGACGAGCATTTGCTAAAGCAGGCTATGGATACCTTTTACTGGATTCGTGAATTAAAGGATATTCGGAAAAAGCCAAGCACTTCCGAGCTGATTGACTGGATTCGTGCTTTGCAGTTAGGCGGGTTAGACCCGGAGAAGCTTCAGAAGGAGCTGCCGTTTTTAGGTGTGCTGGTAAAGAAGGATGAAGATCTGGATGTGATTAAGCAAAGGAGACTGGATTAGTGTTCTTATCATTTTTTTATCTGCTCCGCAGCAAAGGGATTGATGTGTCAGTAACGGAGTGGTTAACCTTAATGGAAGCTTTGGATAAAGGGCTCTGTCATGGAAGCTTTACAGAGTTTTATTACCTATGCCGTATGACACTGGTAAACCGGGAGTCGGATTTTGATAATTTTGATCTGGCATTTGGAGAGTATTTTAAGGGTCTGCAGGATGAGAATGAAATACCGCCGGAAATCATGAAATGGCTGGACAAAGGCGATATGGATACCTCTCAGTTAAATAAGGACATTTACAGCTTTGACCAGCATCGGGATTTCAATACGGTAAAGCGAATGTTCCGGGAGCGGGTAACCGAGCAGAATTCGGAGCATAACGGGGGGAATTACTGGATTGGAACCAGTGGTGGTTCCGCCTTTGGACATTCGGGACGGAATCCGGGAGGAATCCGGGTAGGCGGTACACCGGGAATGCATACTGCTTTTTCTGTCATGGGAGAGCGGAAGTATCAGAGCTTCCGGAATGACCGGGCGTTAAGCATGCGTCAGTTTCAGGTGGCATTCCGGCGGTTACGACAGTATTCTGCCCGTCTGGATGTGGCAAAAACAGAGCTGGATGTGGACAAGACCATTGACAGTACCTGTAATCAGGGCGGATATCTGAAGCTGGAATTTGATAAGCCGAGAAAGAATACAGTGAAGCTTTTGCTGCTGTTTGACTGCGGAGGAACCATGTATCCTTTTATGGAGCTTTGCAATAATCTGTTCCAGTCCGTTCACAAGGCCAATCATTTTAAAGATGTACAGACCTATTATTTCCATAACTGTATTTATCAGAAGGTATATAAGACACCGGAATGCGAGCTGGGTGACTGGGTGGACCTGGATTATCTGTTCCGGCATTATGACAAGGATTACAAGGTGATTATTGTAGGAGATGCTCAGATGGCACCGGAGGAGCTGCTGGATGTAAACGGAAATTACCGGGGACCAAACGGGGGTATGTGCGGCTATGAATGGTGTCAGCTTCTGAACAGCAAGTATAAAAAAGTGGTGTGGCTGAATCCTCGATATCACGGAAATCTCACAAGCCTGAGCTGGATGGAATCAGAGCATCGTTTGTCTCAATTATTCCATATGTATATGCTGTCTGTGGATGGGCTGAAGGAGGCAATTACCTATCTGATGGCACCAAGGTAGGATATTTAAGCAACATAATAATTACAAATAACACTGGAAGGAATTACGGTTACTTGGGCAAGGGACGAAATGTGAGGAGTAGGAACATGAAAAACAAAAGAAAAGGTTTAGTGGGAATTGGATTCCTGCTTTCTGTTCTCATATTAAATGGCTGTCAGATGAACAAGGACAGCATGCTTAGGAGAAATCCTTATACGAAAGAGGAATTTGAAGCTTATTTAGAAGAAAAATATAGTGAAGAATTCACAATCCTGTCCAGAAAAGAAATCTATTCATTGGATGTATTATGTAAGATAGAATATGAGGTGCAGTGGGATGGGGATACAGGGGTTGTATTTCAGGCAAATGACCTGCATGACGGCGGAATGGCAGGCTGGAATGTGTATGATGAATGGGAGCAGGTATGGAAAGAGAATGAAATCGATGAGGAACAGACGGAATCAGAATAATCTTTGTATATTTCAGTTGGTATATAGAATAAGAT
>JAIECC010000372.1 GCA_029068665.1 Lachnospiraceae bacterium | reverse complement strand
TTCTGAATCCGCGGCCGCCGGATTGCATCAATTGCCACAACTATCAAATGATATATAACATCAATAATACCACTGCCAGAAGATGCTTTTCTTTTGTCCATTCGTTCTATGGCTTTCTGATTTTTGTAAATACGTTTTCGCAATGGCTCTAATTGTGCAAAAATCCTCTCTTTGTCAATGGACCCTTCAAGGGATTGATAAATCTCCTGATTGGTCTGAATATCCTGGCGGATGCTTTCTTCATAGTCTTTATCTCTTTGCAGGAACCGGCGCTTTTTATTTCGAATCTTAATAAAAAAAATTACAGCCCCTACTTCAAAGATAACAGCAGCTACAGCGACTCCTTTCGCCTCCCCCATGGCATCACCCAGCGAATGATAAGCTGACAATTCATTTGGATCTTTGGGATTGTAATATTTTATTGTCTGCTCGCCGGGAGATACACTTAGAACGGAATCCTTCACTTGTCCGTTATAGCGTACCCCATCTACCTCATAATAGTACGAATTATCATACGAGTATCTGGTTCGTATTTTACCGTCATCCATATAAGTTTCTATATGCTCTTCTGATTTTGTATAAGTAATGGTTACAGGCAAATACTCCTCTCCCGGTTCAAATTGTAATCTTGCACTGATAAATGACATTAAAACTCCCAATAACATCATGAGTGCAAGCGCCTGACAAACAACAAAGCCCATTTCAATCCCTGTGACGCTTTTACCTTTTCCTCTATGTCTTCTAGCCATAGTAATTCCCTCCTTGAAAGCCCTTTTATTAAAAATCGAATTTCGTAGACAATCATAAATAGTATATCATATTTAACCTGCATTTTATTACATAAAAAAAGCACAATATTAGGTCCTATCGTGCTTTTTTTATTAGTTTTCATTAGGAATTCTTCGCCAGATACTCCTTCATAATCCCTACCGTAGCACTGGTTCCCAGCCGGTCCGCCCCTGCATGAATCATAGCCTCTGCCGTCTCCAAATCCCGGATACCGCCGGATGCCTTCACCCATGCCCTTCCTGCTACTGTTTGTTTCATTAACGCAACATCCGTAACCGTTGCTCCACCGCTGCTGAAGCCGGTAGAGGTCTTTACAAAATCAGCTCCTGCTTCTACTGCCAGTTCACATGCCTTGATTTTCTCCTCTTCCGTCAGCAGACAGGTTTCTATAATGATCTTCAGCTTTGCTTCCTTCCATGCCGGATTATGGATACAGGCATCCTTCACTTCCTTGATGTCATATAATACTTCATCATAATCCTTCGCCCTCAATGCCCCCACGTTGATTACCATGTCGATTTCATCCGCACCATTCTCTATGGCATCTACGGTTTCCAGCTTCTTGCTCAGGGTAGACATGGCTCCTAATGGAAAACCGATTACCGTACACACCTTTACATCCGTATCTTTTAACTCTTCTGCCACCAAAGGAGTATAGTAAGAATTCACGCATACAGAAGCAAAATCGTATTCCTTCGCTTCCTCACAAATCTTCTTTACATCTGCTGCCGTTGCATCTGCCTTCAATATCGTATGGTCAAAATACTTCGAAAACTTCATATCTCTTCCTCTTTTCCGGTTTTATTCTTACTGTTTTTGAAAAATGCCCCCAAACCGGACCCTTCCGGCTTTGGGGACATTCTTCTGATTTTTATTTTATATGATTCTTTCAGACTATTCTTCCGTAGTCTCTTCACCATCGCCAACTGTCTCGGCTACTGTAATGACTTCCTCTGCCTCAGCTTCAGCTTCTTCTGTCTCATCATTTTCCACTTCACTGAAATCCAGAACATCATCATCCTTAAAGGTAAATTCTTCTGAATCCAACTGTACGGAACGATAACGCTTCATACCGGTACCGGCAGGAATCAGCTTACCAAGCAATACATTTTCCTTTAAGCCGATTAATGCATCCGTCTTACCCTTGATTGCTGCTTCGGTCAATACCTTAGTAGTCTCCTGGAAGGAAGCTGCTGACAGGAAGGAATCCGTTGCCAGAGAAGCCTTGGTAATACCAAGTATAGACTGGATACCCTGTGCCGGCTCTAAGCCCTGGGCAACCAATTCTTCATTAGTCTCTTCAAAGTCCAGAACATCTACCAAAGTACCCGGTAAATATTCAGAATCGCCGCCTTCTTCTATCTTAATCTTCTTTAACATCTGACGAACAATGATTTCAATATGCTTATCATTGATATCAACACCCTGCAAGCGGTATACACGCTGAACCTCACGAAGCATATAATCCTGTACCGCACGCACACCCTTGATTTTCAGGATATCATGCGGATTTACGGAACCTTCTGTCAATTCATCGCCGGCTTCCAGAACCTGACCCTCCTGAACCTTGATACGGGAACCATATGGAATCAGATATGCTTTGCTTTCTCCGGTTTCCTTATTGCTAATAACAACCTCTCGCTTGGTCTTAACATTATTGATTGCCACTTCACCGCCAAACTCTGCAATAATTGCAAGACCCTTTGGCTTACGAGCCTCAAATAATTCCTCCACACGAGGAAGACCCTGGGTAATATCATCACCGGCAACACCACCGGTATGGAAGGTACGCATGGTCAACTGAGTACCCGGTTCACCAATGGACTGAGCAGCAATAATACCAACTGCTTCACCAACCTGTACCGGCTGACCGGTTGCCATATTGGCACCATAACACTTTGCACAGACACCCAGATGTGACTTACAGGTCAGGATCGTACGGATCTTCAGTCTTCCGGTTACTCCATTCTCTGCATCTACAATCGGATTGCCGTTTTCATCTACACCCCGCTCTACAACTGCTGCCGCACGCTTCGGATTAATCATATGATTATGCTTCACAATCATATTGCCGTCTTTATCAAAGATATCAACAGCCGTATATCTTCCTGTAATACGTTCCTTAAAGGTTTCAATAATTTCCTTGCCATCCGAGAATTCTTCTACCAGCATACCCGGAATCTGATCCACCGGCTTTCCAGCACAGCAGTCTACCTCTCGGATAATCAAATCCTGAGATACATCAACCAAACGTCTGGTCAGATAACCAGAGTCAGCGGTACGAAGGGCTGTATCCGACAGACCCTTACGAGCACCATGGGCAGAAATAAAGTACTCCAATACATTCAGACCTTCCCGGAAGTTCGCCTTGATTGGAAGCTCAATGGTACGTCCTGTTGTATCTGCCATCAAACCACGCATACCTGCCAGCTGCTTAATCTGCTGATTGGAACCACGGGCTCCGGAATCCGCCATCATATAAATGTTGTTATACTTATCCAGTCCGTCCAACAAAGCCTTTGTCAAAGACTCATCTGCCTGTGACCAGGTCTTTACTACCCGGGCATAGCGCTCTTCCTCTGTCATCAAGCCCCGGCGGTACATCTTATTGATCTTATCAACCGTATTCTGTGCCTCGCCCAGAATCGTCTTCTTTGTCTCAGGTACCGTCATATCAGATATGGATACCGTCATAGCACTTCTGGTAGAATACTTATAGCCTATACTCTTAATGTCATCCAGAACCTCGGCAGTTTTCGTTGCCCCATGGGTATTAATGCACTTATCCAGAATCGGCTTTAACTGTTTCTTGCCTACATGGAAATCAATTTCCGGTAATAATGCATTCTCCGGCTTTGTACGGTCTACATAACCCAGATCCTGCGGAATAATTTCATTGAAAATCAGACGGCCTAAGGTTGTTTCAATTATACATGAAACCGGATTGCCATCCATATCTTCACCCTTCATACGCACCTTAATCAGAGCATGCAGTGTAATTTCCTTATTTTCATAAGCTAAAATTGCTTCATTTTCAGACTTGAAGAACTTGCCTTCTCCCTTATCCCCATCCTTCTGCATGGTCAGGTAATAAATACCCAATACCATATCCTGAGAAGGAACTGCTACCGGCGCACCATCCGACGGCTTCAGCAGGTTATTCGGTGAAAGCAGCAGGAACCGGCATTCTGCCTGTGCTTCTACGGATAACGGAAGATGGACAGCCATCTGGTCACCGTCGAAATCCGCATTATACGCAGTACATACCAGCGGATGAAGCTTAATTGCCTTACCTTCTACTAAGATTGGCTCAAATGCCTGAATACCCAGTCTGTGCAGAGTAGGCGCACGATTCAGCATAACCGGATGCTCTTTGATCACTTCTTCCAAAACATCCCATACAACCGGATCCAGTTTTTCTACCATTTTCTTTGCGTATTTAATATTATGTGCCTGCTTGTTGGCAACTAATTCCTTCATAACGAATGGCTTAAATAATTCAATAGCCATTTCCTTTGGCAGACCGCACTGATAAATCTTTAATTCCGGTCCTACCACAATAACGGAACGTCCGGAATAGTCAACACGCTTTCCTAACAGATTCTGACGGAACCGCCCCTGCTTACCCTTTAACATATCAGACAGTGACTTTAATGCACGGTTACCAGGACCGGTTACTGCACGTCCCCGTCTGCCGTTATCAATCAAGGAATCCACAGCCTCCTGCAGCATTCTCTTTTCATTCCGGACAATAATATCCGGCGCACCTAATTCTAATAACCGCTTCAAACGATTGTTACGGTTAATGATACGTCTGTATAAATCATTTAAATCCGAGGTGGCAAAACGACCGCCATCCAACTGAACCATAGGACGGATATCCGGCGGAATAACCGGAACCACATCCAAAATCATCCATTCCGGCATATTATTGGAAGCCCGGAATGCCTCTACAACTTCCAGTCTCTTAATGATCTTGGCACGCTTCTGACCGGTAGAGCTCCTTAATTCCTTGCTTAATTCTTCATAGTCCTGTTCCAGATCAATTGCCTGTAATAATTCCTTGATGGACTCGGCTCCCATGCCTGCCCGGAAGGAACCATAACCAAACTTATCCTCTGCATCCCGATATTCCTTTTCAGATAAAACATCCTTATACTTCAGGTCTGTTTCACCCGGGTCCAATACGATGTACGCAGCAAAGTATAATACCTTCTCCAGCTCTCTTGGTGACTTATCTAACAGTAAGCCCATACGGCTGGGAATTCCCTTGAAATACCAGATATGGGAAACTGGAGCAGCAAGCTCGATATGACCCATACGCTCTCTTCGCACATTTGCTTTTGTAACCTCTACACCACAGCGGTCACAGATTACGCCCTTATAACGAACCTTCTTATACTTACCGCAGTGACATTCCCAGTCTTTACTAGGTCCGAAAATACGCTCACAGAATAAACCGTCTTTTTCCGGCTTTAAGGTTCTATAATTGATTGTTTCCGGCTTCTTAACTTCACCATGAGACCATTCTCTAATCTTATCAGGAGAAGCTAATCCAATCTTTATGGAGTCAAAGTTAATTGGCTGGTCTACTTCTTGATTATTCATATTTGACATCTCGTAGTACTCCTTCCATTACTATTCTTCAGAATCATCATAGTCCGCATCATCAACGTCGTAATCATCTTCCTCAACCTCTTCGATGAAATCACCCTGTTCATCTACCTGATTATATCCCTCATAGAGGTTATATTCTTCGTTGCTCTTGACATCACTTTCGCCTTCAATCATTGGACGGAGATTCTCATCACCATAATTAATGGTTTCACTAAACTCGATCTCTTCATTATTTTCATCATATACCTTTACATCTAATGAAAGAGACTGTAATTCCTTCAATAATACCTTGAAGGACTCCGGAATACCCGGTTCCGGAATATTATCGCCTTTAATGATTGCTTCATAAGTCTTCACACGTCCGACTACATCATCCGACTTTACAGTCAGGATTTCCTGCAGGGTATAGGAAGCACCATATGCCTCTAATGCCCAAACCTCCATTTCACCGAACCGCTGTCCACCGAACTGTGCCTTACCACCTAATGGCTGCTGTGTTACCAGAGAGTAAGGACCGGTAGAACGGGCATGAATCTTATCATCAACCAGATGATGCAGCTTCAGATAGTGCATGAATCCAATGGTAACCGGACCATCGAATTCCTCGCCGGTACGTCCGTCACGAAGCTGTACCTTACCGGTACGGTTAATCGGTACACCTTTCCATGCACTTCTATGATCACGATTCTTATACAAATACTCTACTACTTCATCATTCAGACTGTCGCCCCACTTCGCCTTAAAATCATCCCACTCTTCATTGGCATAATCATTGGCAATTTCCAGGGTTTCCATGATTTCTTCCTCGTTGGCACCATCAAATACCGGAGTACTGATCTTAAAGCCTAATACATTCGCTGCAAGACTTAAGTGAGTCTCCAATACCTGTCCGATATTCATACGGGAAGGAACACCCAATGGATTCAATACAATATCCAGCGGACGTCCGTTTGGCAGGAATGGCATGTCTTCTACCGGAAGGATACGGGAAACAACACCCTTATTACCATGACGGCCTGCCATCTTATCACCAACCGAAATCTTTCTCTTCTGTGCTATATATACACGAACGGATTTATTCACTCCCGGCGGAAGCTCATCGCCGTTCTCTCTTGTAAATATCTTGGTATCCATTACCACACCGAATGCACCATGCGGTACACGCAGGGAAGTATCACGAACCTCTCTTGCTTTCTCACCAAAAATGGCACGAAGCAAACGTTCCTCTGCCGTCAGCTCTGTTTCACCCTTTGGTGTAACCTTACCGACCAGAATATCACCGGCCCGAACCTCTGCACCGATACGGATAATACCATTTTCATCCAGATCCTTTAAAGCATCATCGCTTAAGCCTGCCAGATCTCTGGTAATCTCCTCCTGACCCAGCTTCGTATCTCTTGCCTCTGCTTCATATTCTTCAATATGAACGGAGGTGTAGACATCATCCTGAACCAGACGTTCACTTAGTAATACCGCATCCTCGTAATTATAGCCTTCCCAGGTCATGAAACCAATCAATGGATTCTTACCTAAAGCAATCTCGCCATTGGATGTAGAAGGTCCGTCTGCAATTACCTCGCCTTCCTCTACCCGGTCGCCCTTACATACGATCGGTCTCTGGTTCATACAGTTGCCCTGATTGCTCCGGGCAAATTTGATAACATGATAGGTATCCTTGGTACCGTCATCACAGCGAATAACAATTTCCTTACTGGACGACTTTTCAACCACACCGGAATGCTTTGCAACAATACATACACCGGAATCCACCGCTGCCTTTGCTTCCATACCGGTTCCAACGATCGGTGACTCCGTCCGAAGAAGCGGTACTGCCTGACGCTGCATGTTTGAACCCATCAATGCACGGTTCGCATCATCATTCTGCAGGAATGGAATCATAGACGTAGCTACGGAAAATACCATCTTCGGTGATACATCCATCAGATCAATCCGATTCTTCGGAAATTCTGAAGTCTCCTCCCGAAAACGACCGGATACATTGCTGTTTACAAAATGTCCGGCTTCATCCAAAGGCTCATTGGCCTGTGCTACCACATATTTGTCCTCATCATCTGCAGTCAGATAGATAACATCATCCGTTACTACCGGATTCTCCGGATCTCTTCGATCCAGCTTACGGTATGGCGCTTCTACAAATCCATACTGATTAATCCTTGCGTAACAAGCCAGGGAATTGATCAAACCGATATTCGGACCTTCCGGAGTCTCAATCGGACACATTCTTCCATAGTGTGTATAATGAACATCCCGCACCTCAA
Source organism: Lachnospiraceae bacterium (assembly GCA_029068665.1). Lineage (GTDB taxonomy): Bacteria > Bacillota > Clostridia > Lachnospirales > Lachnospiraceae > CAG-632. The sequence goes on along the minus strand of JAIECC010000372.1, from coordinate 3,123 downwards.
ATCCGGCACGATCTCTGGAAAGACCACCCGGACCCAATGCAGATAAACGTCTCTTATGCGTTAATTCTGATAATGGATTGTTCTGATCCATAAACTGTGATAACTGGGAGCTGCCGAAAAACTCCTTCACAGCAGCTGTAACCGGCTTAATATTAATCAGAGAAGAAGCAGAAATCGCATCTGCATCCTGCGTTGTCATACGCTCCCGAACCACACGCTCCAGACGGGATAATCCGATTCGATACTGATTCTGCAGCAGTTCCCCTACCGCACGAATCCGCCGGTTGCCCAAATGATCAATATCATCCTGATTACCAATACCATACTCCAGATGCATATTATAATTAATAGAGGCAAAAATATCCTCTTTTGTAATATGCTTTGGAACTAAATCGGAAATACGCTTCTGTATTTCCATCTTCAATTCCTCTCCACTGAAATTGTCAAGCAGTTCCTTTAATACCGGATAATATACCCGCTCAATAATTCCGATTTCAGACGGTTTAAAATCCACATAGTCAGCCAGGCAGACCATCATGTTAGATAATACCTTAACATTCCGCTCCTCTGTCTGTACCATAACATATGGTACTGCTGCATTCTGGATTGCATTAGCAAGCTCCAATGTCACCTTGTCCCCGGCAGAGGCAATAATCTCACCAGTGGAATTATTCACTACATCCTCTGTAAGTACCAATCCGACAATACGATTCTGTAATGCCAGCTTTTTATTAAACTTATATCTACCAACCTTTGCCAAATCATATCTCTTAGGGTCAAAAAACATACTATTAATCAGACTTTCTGCGCTTTCTACCGCCAGCGGCTCACCCGGTCTGATTTTTTTGTACAACTCTAACAGCCCACTTTCATAGTCAGTGGACGGATCCTTCTCAATACTTGCAAGTATCTTTGGCTCTTCGCCGAATAAATCAATAATTTCTGCATTAGTTCCAATGCCCAGTGAACGGATTAAGACAGTAATCGGCACCTTTCTGGTCCGATCTACACGTACGGAAAATACATTGTTCGAATCGGTCTCATACTCTAACCACGCACCACGATTCGGAATTACGGTACACGAATACAAGGTCTTACCAATCTTATCGTGACCGATTGCATAATAAATACCAGGAGAACGAACTAACTGACTGACAATTACACGTTCTGCACCGTTAATCACAAATGTACCGGTTTCTGTCATCAACGGTAAATCACCGATAAAAATGTCATGGGTACTCATTTCATCGGTTTCCTTCTTCCGAAGGCGTACATTCACCTTTAAAGGTGCTGCATAAGTTGCATCCCGTTCCTTGCATTCCTCGATGGAATACTTCACGTCATCTCTGCACAACTGGAAGCCAATGAATTCCATGCAGTAACGACCACTGACATCCTCAATTGGCGAGATGTCATCAAATGCTTCTTTCAGGCCATCTGTCAGGAACCACTCATATGAGTCCTTCTGAACTTCAATAAGGTTCGGCATGTCCAGAACTTCATTTCTTCTGGAATAACTCATTCTGATTCCCTTACCTGATTTGATAGGATTAATCCTTGTCTTTTCCATTACTGGTTTCACCCCTTGAAATAAAAGTATGGTAACATAATGTCATATGTTCATGCCTATATGGGCAAACCAACCCACGATAGTCATGCCATAATATAGTATCACTATAGGCAAGTGGTGTCAACATTTTTTTTTATAAATTGTGAGTTGTCTACGTTTTCTGCTACCGCGTCTTCCATGGCGTAACCAAGACTAGTGCAGATTCATATGAAAGAAGGTATTACAACATTTTTATTTGGATGCTGGATTTTTCATATCATAAATTAATGCTGCATTATGGAACTGCACCTGCCATGGCAGCCTTAAGAATCGTCCATATAGTTGCCAACAGACTCTTAGAACCCGTCAGTGCTTAGGTGCGGTCCTTTCGCACCTTATGCACTGCTACGCGTTCGCAGAAGCGGAAGCGCGTCTGATGGTAACTATATGAACGGTTCTTCAAGGCGGTAACCAGTAACAGAGCAGGCAACTCAAAATGAAAAAGGGCCTTTGCATCTCTGCAAAAGCCCTGAATGTTTATAATAGAAGCTTCAATTACTTTAAGGTAACCTTAGCGCCAGCCTCTTCCAGCTTAGCCTTGATTTCCTCAGCCTCAGCCTTAGAAGCACCTTCCTTAACGATCTTAGGAGCGCCATCAACAACTTCCTTAGCTTCCTTTAAGCCTAAGCCTGTTGCTTCACGAACAACCTTAATTACAGGAACCTTGTTCGGACCAACCTCGGTCAACTCTACGTTGAACTCATCCTTCTCTTCTGCTGCTGCACCGCCTGCTTCACCGCCTGCTGCTGCAACTACAACACCTGCTGCTGCAGATACACCGAATTCTTCCTCACAAGCCTTTACTAATTCATTTAACTCTAATACTGATAAACCTTTGATAACTTCAATAATTTCCTGAGTAGTCATTTTTATTTCCTCCATTATTATAATATTTGTTCTGTTTCCCATTTCCGGGAGTTACATTGTGGAATTATGCTTCCTGTTCTTGCTTTTCTGCAATCTGCTTAATAACACGAGCAAAGTTTGCAATTGGAGACTGAATGCTTCCAAGGAACTTGGAAAGTAATTCTTCTCTGGATGGGATAGAAGAAATAACCTGAATGCCCTTTGCATCATAATAGGTTCCTTCTACAATACCAGCCTTGATTTCCAATGCTTCTGCTTCTTTACCAAATTTTGCAAGAATTCTTGCAGGAGCAGTTGCATCTGTCTTAGAAATTGCAATTGCACTTGGTCCGTCTAAATGTGGGTCTAACTGAGCAAAATCTGTGCCTTCAAATGCACGCTTCATCAACGTATTCTTATATACCTTGTAAATCACGCCTGCTTCTCTTAACTGCTTACGAAGCTTTGTGTCCTGCTCAACAGTCAGTCCGCGGTAATCTACTAATACGACAGAAGCAGCGTCTTCTACATTTGCCTTAATCTCGTCAACAATTGGCTGCTTAATCTCTACCTTAGCCATGATAGTGCACCTCCTATATTATTTAATGACTGCACCGGTTCTAAAAAAGAAATCCCGATCTGCTCAGACCGGGACACGTGTACATGAA
>JAIECC010000371.1 GCA_029068665.1 Lachnospiraceae bacterium | reverse complement strand
ACAATACTGCCAATGACGCATCTGCTATGTCAGAAGTCTCTTACATGATAAATAATAATAACGAAGTCTCTTATCATTTTGCAGTAGATGATACCGGTGCAGTTCAAGGAATTCCTTTAGAGCGGAATACCTGGAATGCAGGGGATGGAAACGGGAAAGGAAACCGGGCTTCCATTTCCATTGAAATCTGTTACTCCAAATCCGGCGGAGAACGCTTTCTGAAAGCAGAGCAAAACGCAGCTTATCTCACTGCTTCTCTGCTAAAGGAACGGGGATGGGGTATGGACCGGGTAAAGAAGCATCAGGACTGGTCCGGAAAATACTGTCCTCATCGGACTCTGGATCTGGGATGGCAGCGGTTCCTGGATATGGTACAAGCTTATCTGGATGATGGAGAAGAAAGCATCAAAAAAGAAAGTTCAATTGTCAATGTAGAATATGCGGTTATGCTGGAGGGTGGCAGGATACTGCCGCCGGTTACCAATCTGTCAGACTATGCCGGCTTGGAAAACCATAAGATTATCGGCTTCATGGCAAAGGCAGACCGGGGACACTTAAAGTATCAGGTCCATGTCTTAGGCGGTGGCTGGCTGCCTTATGTAGACGGTTATGACTGGAAAGATGCCCAAAACGGCTATGCCGGAAACGGTAAGATCATTGATGGCCTTCGCATGTACTATGATACTCCTTCGGAGCTAATTCAGGCCGGAGGCTACCGCAAGGTAAAATACCGTGTCTCACCAATAGGCAGTACATCTTATTATGCATATCAATTGGATGATGAAGTGAAGAAACCTTCCATGGACGGCTATGCCGGTGTCTTTGGAACCCCTATTGACAAAATACAGGTCATCATTGAATAAGGAATGGAGGTGGAACTATGGATGAAATAACTGCATTCCTGAATCTGGATTTTCCCTCTATTATCCTGGGAATTTTCGTCATCCTGTGTGCGGTACGGTTTGCAGCCTCTATTCTGGAATGGCTGTGCAGCAAGCTTGGAATCGAATGGAAATGGATGCGGAATAATCAGGAAATCCGAAGCAGCCTGAACAGCCTGTCAGATTCCATTCACAAAATCAGCACACAAATCGACGGGCTGTGTATCAAAAATGAATTGGCGGAAGCTGCTTCCAGAGAAGCACTGGCAGACCGCATTAACCAACGTTATAAATGCTACCTGCAATTAAACGGCATCCCGGAAGACGAAGTGGATGAATTCCAACAGCTTCATGCTGCCTACAAAGGGGTAGGCGGCAATCATTCCGGTGATGCCAAGTATGAATATTGTATGAAGCATTTACAGATTATCCCGGTAGAAACCAGACTGCATTATGGAGAAACCGGTCATACAGCAGAAGGAAAGGAATAAATCTATGGATATCACACTGAAGCTTGCCACGATTCTTTCGGTAAATGATGCTCTAAAGCAAGTCATTGATGACGAAGCCGTAACAGATGTGGCATTAAAATTTAAGCTATTGACTATTGCAAAAACATTGGAGAATCCGGTGGCTCATTTTGAACTGCTCCGAAATGAGAAAATCAAGGAGTTCGGACAGGAAGATGCCCAAGGAACCATTGCCATTGACATAACGGACAGCACTGCCATGCAGAGCTTCCGGGAAGCCATGGAAACACTGATGGATGCTGAGGTTACACTAAGCCTGACAAAGCTGAAATCCCAGGAGGTGTTCAATAAGGGCTTATCCCCGGAGGCACTTGTGGGCTTGTATGAAATTATGGAAGAATAAAGGAGAATGAACATGAAGAAACTGAAAGCTTATTTTGCACAAAAGAAACAGATGCGGGAACTGACCTTGGATTCCCTGCAAAAAATCAATCAGATCATTACCACCATCACAGAATTAACGGATACCATTGCCGCCGCTGCCAATGCATTCAACACAGAGGAAGTAAAAAGTCTGCTGGAAGGAATCAGTCAGTCAGAGTAATGCCATACTTTGGCGATCACACATGATATGATTCATACAGAATTCCATCCGGCAATGGGATTCCGAAAATTTACTTTACTAACATATCCGGTCCATGGTTTTCCATACAGACCAGCCATTTCGGCTGGTTACTGTCGATGGAATATGATGCCGGAGATAGGTTCATGAGAGGGTGGTACTCTAATACTGCCCTCTCCTTAAATTGTTACTAATACAATAATTTAATCCGGCAGCCGCTGATCTGGCTGCCATTTTAAAGGAGGTTTTATATGGAAACAAATCGTTATCAGATAACTATTGACGCCCAATTAGATAAGCGTAGCTTAGCCAGGCTTCAAAAAAATCTGGCATCAGAACTCCAAAAATCTTTTAGCAATGTAGGCATCACTGTTGATGACAAACAGGCAAAGCGGTGGGCAGCCGATTTCTATGAAGAGGTTGCCGGCGGCACCAGAAAAGTCTGTGAAGAGCAAGCTAAGAGTATGGATAAAATATTAAATCATACATTAGAAGCCGGAATCAAAAAGGTCACCGATCCCAAAGTCATCACGGCAGTAATTTCAAAAATTATGACCGCTGCAAAAGAATTAAAAGAGATCAATACTGTCCTTACTGAAATCGGCAAAATAAACACGAATCTTTCTGCATCCAATCTGAAAGAAATCGGCGGTGATTCATTTGAAACCGCCAGTAAATATGGCAAAAAAGCAGTGGAGTATTTGACAAATTTCAAGGAAGTGCTGAATAGCGGATATGAAAATGCAGGAGAAATAGCAGAATTATCCACGGCACTCCAAACCGCATGTGATATCACTTCAGAGCTTGCAAACCAGTATATCTTTACTACGGATAAAGCCTATGAATTAGGCGGTTCTGTAAAAGAGCTTACGGAAACCTTAGACGGAGCCAGTTATCTGTCCAGTCATAATGCAATCCGTATGTCCGAACTGGCAGAAGCCATGTCCATCGTAGGGACTCAGGCAGCTTCCTCCCAGATGGATCTGAGTGAAACCACTGCTGCAATTGCAGCTTTGCTTGCAGTAACCCAGCAGGATGGCAGTGTAATCGGAAATGCTTTCAGCAGCATTCTAATGAACTTAAGACAGGTAACCGGTGAGATTGAAGATGGCGGCAATGCCATTGACGAAGAAGCCCTGATTCGATACAAGGAAGCTTGTGAAGCCTTGGGTGTATCTCTTACCACAATCAGCAATGGCACGGTTTCCTTGAAAGAACCAATGCAGATTCTGAAAGAATTATCCGAAGAATATACCCGGCTTGATGAATCGGATGTGAAACGCAGGAACCTGCTGGATGCAGCAGGCGGTCAAGACAGGGCAGATACCTTAAATGCCCTGCTGGAAAACTATTCCCTTTACGAAGAAATGCTCCGGGAATACGGGGAAGGAACAGGTGCACTGGCTACCGAGGCAGAAAAAGCAGCCAATTCCTGGGAAGGCAGTCTGAACCGCCTGTCCAATACTTGGACGGATACCGTTGGGAACATAGCCGATTCGGATATAATTATCTCCGCCATTAATGGATTTAATGAATTACTGGATCTAATCAATAAAACTACAGATGCACTAGGTACATCAGGTGCACTCACCATTGCCGGAGGCGGCATTCTGGCATTTTTCAATAAAGATGAATCAAAACAACGATTTTGTCCTTCATGGGCGTGAGTCCATGTTGCAAGAAATAAAACGTGTCAAAGTATGAAAGGTGCAAGCCAAGTAATACACCGGGGACTCTCTTATTAATATCCACCACGGTATAACCGGTAACAGCTATACTAAGGTGCCGAAAGGCAGAAACAACGGATATTTGGTTATATGCGAACCAATAATGCTAAGTAACCGGTCTATTTGCAGTGGGAAGTAAATAGACAGGATGAGATATCACGAAACCAAGCTGAGTGAATGTAAGGCACTCGGAGCAGGGTTGGAAGCCTGCTCTCCTACGTTGAACGAGGGTGAAGGCACAGAGACTGTAAGGCACAGGGTCTTATATATAAGATTCAGAGAGACAGTCCAATTTCTATCATATACCTGAGAACCATATGGTAGTCTATGCTCGCCGGTAACCAGACCGGCAAGAAGGCAACTTCGAGAAGCAGTATAGAGTGAGATTGAATATATGATTCGATTATAAATAAAATCGGATTACCAATGCAGAATTGCGGAAAATATTATTGTAAAACAATTAGACAGCACATAATAAAAACACTGTCTAAGCTATATTAACCCTAATATAACTTAAAGAGTGCTTTTCTCATTTAACTATCAAATTATGCTTATTCAGAAAGGACGTGATAACAAAATAATCATAAACATATGCGTTAAAACATACTCTTCACAAATACCTTGTAGTATTCATCATCAAGTAATATGAGTGACTTTTCACCACTCTTCCACTCAATAGCAATCAAATACTCTTTCTTATTTTTACCACCCATGCCAGCAACAGCTCCCCAGCCTCCTAACAGTGCTACTCCCAAAGCACCTTTCCAGAAGGAATACTGGTCTTTGTTGGTTTCATCTATAACAGTGTA
>JAIECC010000370.1 GCA_029068665.1 Lachnospiraceae bacterium | reverse complement strand
CCATATATGTTATGAAGGATTGCAAAAATACTTCAAATTCTGCTAAAAATGATGTTGATGAAGTTCGGATGCTTTTTCAGGAATATGAAGAATTGAATGATGAATACAAAACTATTTATTACTTATATGAGGGTGGTTCCAAAAGAGCTGTTAATGTACAATATGCATTACGAGGCTGGAGAGTTGCCCAAGTCGATATGAAATCGGATTATAATATGAATCTAAATATGATTGAAGAGAATTCCTTTGTATTAGCAAGAAAAGAGTTCTTTTTGGATGTACAAAATAAAGATTTTGAATATGTATGTGAGAAGAATGGGATGTTGCTTTATGCATATGGAGATGAACTGATTTCGGATTTGCAATTGGATGAGAATCACAGAGAAGGAGTTTCACTGATATCATTATTAAAGACGGATGAAATAAATGAATTGGTTGTTAGATCAGGGGCGCAATCTTACGGACCGTATGTCAGTCTGGAGCCGGGAACATATCATGTTAAAATACAAGGATGTGATTTGGAATGCGCAGAAGTATTAGTAGGCAAGGATTGTAGTACGGTGCTGATTGATCGTGTTATTTTGGAGCAGGATAGTAATAAAATTGAACTTGCTTTTTCTCTTGATAGTTATAGTGAACTAATAGAAATAAAAGTGGATAATTCCGATAAGGAGTATCTTGTAATTGAAAATATGGAAATCACCGATGAAAGCAATAATTTAATCTTTGAAACAAAGGGGAGGGGGTTATATTCAACGATTCCGGCTAATGTATACATAATGGATGCTAATAGAGAAGTATTTTTAGAACCTGTAATATTAGACAAGGGAAAATATATGATTACTATAAAAGGCAGGAATATGGAAGGGATAAAAATGGAGTGTAACGATTTATCAACTTGTAATTTATCAGTGCTTGCAAAAAATGCAGATTATGTAATCTATGAATTAATTTGTTCTGAAACTGTAAAGTATCCGAATATTGTAATAGATTCAGATGGCAGCAAGTCGGCTGTTATAAAGGATGTAATTATTGAATCAATGAGTGAAATGCAGATAGGTGAAGATTAAAATGAAAAGAGAAAAAACTCCAATTGTTAGTTTTATAGTTCCGGTTTATAATGTCGGTTCTTATATAGAACAATGCATTAACAGTATATTAAACCAAAGTAGTGATAATTATGAAATTATATTAATTGATGATGGATCAAAGGATAATTCTGGTGAGTTATGCAGTCGTTATGCTGAGGAGCATAATAGTATCATATTTTATCAACAGAAAAATCAAGGAGTTTCTGTTGCCAGAAATCAGGGCCTTTCTTTAGCACATGGTGAGTGGATTTGCTTTGTGGATGGAGATGACTGGGTGGAACCGGAACTGGTTTCAACAATTGAACGGATAAATAGTAATAAAT
>JAIECC010000037.1 GCA_029068665.1 Lachnospiraceae bacterium | reverse complement strand
TTTTGTAGCTGTACTAAGTCAATAACTCCGCTGATTACAGCGGGGTTGTTGACCCTCGCAGTATTGATTTATATGTGTAAGCATACCCGTCTGATGTTACATTTGTGGGAAAAAGAGTAAGAGATGGGAGGCAGAGATTCAATGAAAATAATAGGTAAAAGACTTGGTATTCTGATAGTTATGCTCCTATTCTTAGGTATGCTGGCAGGCTGCGGGAAAGGAAATGCAGGAAGTGCAGAAGGAACCCATGAGTCAGATATAGAGGCTTTGGAGCGAATTTTAGAAGAACAGGCAGCCCGGGGAGGAGCCATACCTTCTGATTGGAATGATGCGGAACATTATACCTGGGATGAGAATGGACGGTTGACGGAGATTAATTGGGGTTACGAAAGGACGTTAAAAGGCAAGCTTTCGCTGAAAGGATTAACAGCATTGACCTATTTGAACTGTGAGGGGAATGAGCTGACCGGACTGGATATAAGTAAGAATACAGAGTTAACGATGGTGTGCTGCAGCAGTAATGAACTGAGTAGCCTGGATGTAAGCAGGAATCTGGCGTTGACGCATTTGTTATGTGACTACAATGCGTTGACCCGTTTGGATGTGAGTAAAAATGAGGCATTGATTCGTTTGGATTGTAGCGGCAATGAGTTGACTGCTTTGAATGTAGATCAAAATTTGGAATTAGTTATATTTTGGTGCTCCGGCAACAAGCTGACCAGTCTGGATGTGAGCAAGAATTTAAAGCTGCAAGATTTGAGTTGCAACTTTAATGAACTGAGCAGCATAGATGTAAGTATGAACACGGAGTTAACCTCTTTATATTGTTATGAAAATAAGTTGACGGAATTGGATGTAAGCAAGAATTTAGCATTGGAATCATTGTATTGTAGTGGGAATGCATTGACCAGTTTGGATGTGAGTGTAAACATAGCTTTGGTGGGATTGGATTGCAAAGAAAATAATTTAACGAATTTGGATTTAAGTCAAAATACAGCGCTTCGTATCTTAGATTGTGGCGACAATGAGTTAGGGAGTTTAGATGTAGGGGGAAATACAGCATTAACACATCTGCTTTGTGGAAGAGCAGGGTTAACTGCTTTAGATGTAAGTAACAATACAGAATTAATCACATTGGATTGTGCTGAGAATACACTGACTGTTCTGGATGTGAGCAGTAATACGGTATTGTCTAATCTGAATTGCAGTGGAAATAAGTTGACCAGACTGGATGTAGGTAAAAACAAGGAATTGACGGAATTGTGCTGCTATGGAAACATGCTGACCAGCCTTGACGTAAGTGCAAATACAGCATTACGCGACCTAAACTGTAATACAAACAAACTGACAAATTTGATCATGGGTGAGAATACAGAATTGACGAGTCTGAGTTGTAGTCATAATGAGCTGACCGGTCTGGACGTGAGCGGCTGCACGGAATTAAACATGGTTGATATAATTTGTGATAAAGAGAAGGTCACCATAACAAGTATATCATCGCAGTAAACAAAATATAACTCTTTACAAAAAGACATCTGTGTCATAAAATAAATGCGACACAGGTGTCTTTTTTGCGTTTTGGAAGGAGGAAATGATGAAAGATTTTATATTAAGAAAATGGAGAAAAGAAGATGCGGCAGAGATTGCAGCCGCCGCCAATAATCCGAAAATAGCAGCAAACTTAAGAAATACATTTCCATATCCATATTTGCTGAAGGATGCGGAATGGTATGTGAATGATTGTATTCAAAATGAAGGTAAGAACCAGATTGTCCGTGTAATTGAAGTAGATGGCAAAGCAGTTGGCAGTATCGGAATATTTGTTAAAGATGATGTGTACGAGAAATCAGCGGAGCTGGGATACTGGCTGTCGGAAGATTACTGGAGACAGGGGATTATGACCCGGGCAGTACGGCTGATTTGTAAGGAAGCATTTAATGCTTTTGATATTGTCCGTATATTTGCAGAACCCTTCGAGCATAATGCTGGTTCCAGAGGTGTTTTGGAAAAAGCTGGTTTTACATATGAAGGAACCATGCGAAATGGAGTCTATAAGAATGGAAAGGTTTCTTCCTATTGCATGTATTCCATTTTGCGTGAGGAGGCAGGTTTGTAGTATGGGGGATAAGGCAGAAAGAACCAGAGAGAGGATTCGGAAAGAAGCATACCGGTTGTTTGCAGAAAAAGGCTTTAAGGAAGTGACAATGACAGATATCTGTGAAAAAACCGGACTAAGCCGAGGTGGGCTATATCGCTATTATGCAGGAACAGAAGAAATCTTTTCTGAAATACTATCTGAAGAATACGTGATAGCCGAGCGTATGGAGGAACAGGAAAGTGCCAGAGTCATTCTAGAGGATATGTTGGAGGCAATTCAATATGAAATCATGGACAAGGAAATGTCTCTAAGTCTTGCAATATATGAATATGCCAATCTTGGAAATCAGGAGTTTTTTATCCACATTCATGAAAAAGCAAAGAAACGTTGGATAAGCCTGATAAACTATGGAATGGAGCGGAAAGAATTCAAGGAGGTGAACCCGGAGCAGGTTTCGGACCTGATACTGTATTATTATCAGGGGCTGCGAATGTGGTCCCGTGTCATTCCCTTCGACAGGCAAACTGGGGAATATTATGTAGAAACCATCCGGCAAATGCTATTTTGATTATGAGAGTTTTAAATACCAGAGGAACTAAAAAAATGGTTGACAAATAATAAGTGTTTTGGTATTCTAATTAGGTGTCACAAGTAAATATCGTTATTGTAATTCAGACATGGAGAAGTACTCAAGAGGCTGAAGAGGCGCCCCTGCTAAGGGTGTAGGTCGTTTATGCGGCGCGAGGGTTCAAATCCCTCCTTCTCCGTATTATTTTTCGCCTTTTTTCGAAATAGGGAAAATGTACGAAAAATAATGAAAATTGTGTTGACAAGGCGATTTGATTGTGATAAGTTATTATCGTTGTCGCGTTATGACAACAACATACAGAACCATGATAATTAAACAATAAGACAACCCTGAAAATTCAAAAGAATTTCAGAAAACGGACAGCATCTTTCAGACT
>JAIECC010000369.1 GCA_029068665.1 Lachnospiraceae bacterium | reverse complement strand
TACTTTGATGGAAAACTCCCGGTCCCCAACTACTTCCAGCAAATGCTCCAGATAGGTAGAACTAATATTGTTACCTGCAAAGAAAATCTGCGGAGTCTTACGCATATCCTTATCAATGACATTATAGAAGCTGTGGCGCAATGCCTCAATAGCTGCTCTTGCACCCAGATAAGAACCGCCGATACCAATAACAATCAAAATCTCAGAATCACTCTGAATCTTCTTGGCTGCTTTCTTAATTCTCTCAAATTCTTCCTTATCATAATTAATCGGAAGATCTAACCATCCCAGAAAATCTTTACCTGCACCAGTACGGTTGACCAGCACTTCCTTTGCATCTAATACCCGCTTGCTCATTGCCTTCAGATTATCATCTGAAACCATAAATCTTGCATTGCTGTAATCAAAGCTGATATTGTAATCCATTGCCTTCTCTCCTTACTTTTCTTATTGTATTGTAACACTCCATGCCACCTTGTTCCCGTTCAACCCGGTATCAGGGCGCTTCTCTTTACATGGTTTTGCTTCAATTATTGTAGCAAACCAGCTATAGAAATTCAAGCATTATTCGAGCCGGTTTCCACTGCTCACTCAAAACGGCAAAATTCGTCAATAGTTCCAAACCGATAGCCCGCTTCACGAAGGTTGATAATCAACTGAGGAAGGGCCTTGGTATTGGCACTGGATACATTGTGAAGTAATGGCATGGCACCGGGATGACAATACTTGTCAAAATGCTGCAATACATAATCGGGTGTAGGCTGGTTATCTACTTCATAATCCAGATATGCCATACTCCAGAAAATAGTACAATATCCCAGGTCTTCGCATAATTGCAGCGTTCGCTCACTGTATTCTCCCTTGGGCGGGCGGATATACGGGTCCATATCATAGCCGGTAGCCTCCTTCATATACGCTGCACAGCCCAGGATTTCTTCCTTTTGCTTCTCAATGGACAGCCCCGGCAGACTTGGGTGGGTTATGGTATGATTTCCCACAAAATGACCCTCTTCCTTCATGCGGATTACCAGCTCCGGATTGTCCCGGATATAGGTCTGGGTCACGAAAAATACAGCCCTTACATTCTGTTCCTTAAGTGTATCCAGAATCTCGGCTGTATATCCGTTCTCATATCCGCAGTCAAAAGTCAGATAAATCACATTATCCTGTGCGTCATGATTTACATAATATCCGTGATATTGACTGATATCAAAATTCTCCTGGCAGCCGGAAGGAAGATGCTGGTCATTCCGCCTAATCCACCATGCCTCCACCTGGTTGCTGATTTGGTCGTACTCATTTACCGGCCGGTCCACTACTTCCGTGGCAGGTGCCGGCGGGATTTCCTCTGTCAGATTTTCTCCCTCCTGCATTCCCTCTGCTGTATCGCCTTCTGCTAATTGTTCCGTAGCGGACCTGTCCGCTTCATCAGTGCCCACAACCTTAATTGCCTCACAGCCTGTCATTCCAATAGGCAAAATCATCAGGCTGATTACTGCCATGATTTGATATATTCTCTTTTTCACCATACCAATCCCTTCTTCATTTAACTTGAGAAGAAATTCCTTAAGACCTGTGCCACTACTTCCGCTTCCCGTCCTGCTGCCGCCTCCCGTTCCGCTATCGCTTTCATCTCGTATTCCGGTATGTCATCATAATCCTCTTCTGAAAAGTCTTCATCGGTCCTGCTGTCGCGTTCCAGGGGGCGGGATTCTGCCCGCCCTTCTGAGGCTGTCTGGGTTCGGTCCACCCTTCCTTTCGGTACGGTTGATGCTGTCTCTTCAGAAGAATTCGATACCTCCGGTGAAACCTCCGTGGTAACGGCAGCCAGGCGCTGGCTTCGGTTCTGACGGTTGACCAACGGACGCCCCAGCCGGTTCTTCAGATTATTTTCCAGATAATCCTCAATGTTCGCCTGTAATCGGTCAATGGAATTCTCTATTCGAAATATATTCTCCATACTCAGCAAACATGCACAAGAAATAATGGTAACAAAGAGAATATTAAATACCACATCTTCTCCATAACCCTTATGGATGGTATTGATTACTCCGATTCCTCCTGCTGCCACCGCAAGCAATGCCGCTTCTAAGGTCATGCCATCCCATATTCGTATGGGTATGCCGCACATTCGCAGCTTTAGCAGATGCTTGTCCACAAATGCCTGTATGTTATGTACCTGTAAATCCATATTCAGACTGTTCTCATAATGATTCCGTATGGTTCGTATCTGCCGCTTTGTGGTAGATGCCATCCGTTCGGATTCCTTCACCAGCCGGTGCAGCTTCCCCTGCAGCAGCAGCTTGCTTAAAACTCCCAAGATACCAATTCCCGCAACCACGTATACAAAAAGGCTCTGCTCCCCTAACATCATCCATAATTTCTGCATAATTGTTTCCCCCTATCTTATCATTTATTTCTGAAATTATGCTTGTGTCTGTATTTCAAAATCACAAACAGGAACAGTCCCGCTGCGCTCAGTTCTGTTCCTGTCTAGTATTGCATTGATTCTGTTTTCATTGCAACTTAAGAAAGTCGACAAATGCAACCATAGAGTGACGACATTCTACCCTTACCATCACTCTGAACCTTCATCCTTAATCCAACGGCAGCTCCTCTTCCTTTATCAATTGCCATTTTTCATCTTTCTTTCGCATCCGTTTTCCCTTCATGCTGCTTCTCCTTTGCAATCACTGTTTCACCACTCCGGTTTTCTCGCTATTCACCAATATCCATTCACCATTGACATACTGATAAGTATAAACTACTTCTTCCCGAACTCCTTCTTCATTTTCTACAAATCTATACTTCTGGTCCTCCACAAGGATAAATTCTCCATCCAAAAACGCATATTTCGAAAACGTATAGCCATCTCCATCATCCCGTATGCACCCCTCTATGACTTGTTCTTCTGCATTGATTTCCGGATTCATTATTCCACAAAAGTCCGCATATTCCTTATAACTTCCCTCTGTATCCTTCCAGTCATAACAATGATAATTGGTATTATAGTTCATTCCAAAGGCCCCACGGTATAACAGCAACTCCGCTTCCCCATCAAAATCTGCATCCCCTTCACTTACAATTTCGTAATAAAAATTATTCTGGATTGTGCCCATATCAACCAGCGGGATTCTCTGGACTTCTTCACCGCTCACTTTATCCAGTGCAACAATGTCATATACAAAACCTGTAGCGTAACTGCAATACGCAACCACACAAAAATCCGTATGGGTTCCTTCTACCCGATACTGTCCATAATACTTATATTCATATCCGCCCGACTCCCATCTTAGGTCCGTTGCTCCCGGTTTCTCGAATTCCTCCCGGAAGGCTTCATCCCTTCTAAAATCCTCATTTTCATAGTTATACTTGATCTCATGCTCCTTTGCATATTGCTCCGCAACAGAGTCCTTGCTACAGCTAAGTATCAGTAGTCGTCCACTCTGTTCCCAGCTTCCATCACTATCCTTCACAAAGAAAGCTTCATCCATAATCTCAGTTACACTGTCCGGTATCTCCACCTGCTTAATGTGTGTATTCCATACACGGTCCTCAATGGTTGTAATCCCCTCCGGTAACAAAATAATAAATTCTGGAACTTTACTCTCATATGCAAATGCCTTGTCATCAGAAAAACACCCGGCTCCGATTACTGTTACCTTCTTGCCATCAATTTCTGCAGGTACCTCCAGTGTCTTCTGCTCCGGCAGGGGCGTATCCGGTTGATAGGCAGTGAGCCGAAGAGTACCATCTTCTAATTCCTCATATGTGTAACCGGAAGAAGTTTGGCTGTTTTCTTCCGGGCTATTCTCCATTGATTCTGTTGCTGCATTCAGCCCGGTCCCTTCTTCTGAGCCTGTACCTGCATCAGACTGACAGGCAGTAAGGAAACTAATAGTGACTACACAGATAAGACCTGTCATAATTCGACACAATATTCTCTCAAAGCAATCGATTTTTACTACATAAGCTTGTATTATTTTCATAAGTATATTACCTCTCCTGTTTTAACAACGTTATAAATCCTGACCTAGATAATCAATTTCCCCAAATGGAGGAATATGCCCGAACCTTCTCATAAATCTTCTCCGGCTCCTCTCCTACGTGGAACTGCCCGTCCTCATACAGAATCCTTCCGGCTATCATAGTCAGCTTCACATTCTGCTTGGAACCGCTGTAAACCAGATTCTTAATGATATTATGCTCCGGCTGCATATTCGGCTGATGCAGGTCAATGACAATCAAATCCGCCTGCTTATCCTTTGCGATACAGTCGCAGTCTGTCAGTCCCATTGCCATTGCTCCCCCTGTGGTTGCCATCTGCAATATCTTGTCCGCCGGGCAGGCAGAAGCATCCTCTTCCCGAAGCTTGGCAAGGGCAGTCACTAAGAACATTTCCCGGAACATATCCAGGCAGTTATTGCTTGCGGGACCATCTGTACCGATAGCAAGGGATATTCCCTTCTTCTGCATGGCTGTAATGGGAGCAATGCCACTTGCCAGCTTGGCATTGCTGGCAGGATTGGTCACTGCATAAATACCCTGCTCCTTCAAAATATCCATGTCAGACTCTGATACATGAACACAATGAAAACCACCGCCGCCATAGTTCCACATACCAAGATTGGACAATAATTCTACAGGACTTTTTCCATACCGCTGTCTGCACTGTTCTACCTCCTGCTTTGTCTCTGACAAATGTGTATAGACCGATGCCTGAAGCTGATTTGCCAATGCTGCCAAATCCCTTAACAATGGTTCCGAGGTGGTATACTCTGCATGAAACCCCAATTGATAACGAACCAAAGGATGATACTGATTATATTTTTGATAAAAGCCTTCCAGCTCCGGAATAGTATCCTTGAAATCATTTAAGGTGCCACACAGTACCGTCCGGAATCCCATGTCAATATTTGCATTGGCATTGGCCTCCGGCTCCACATACATATCAAAGCTGGCTGTGATTCCACTGGTCAGATATTCCAATACTGCCAGACGGGTAAACTGATAAATCATATCGGGAGTCAGCTTCGCTTCCATAGGAAATACCTGCTGGTGCAGCCATTCCTGCAAGGGCAGGTCATCCGCATAGGAACGCAAAAAGGTCATAGGCGAATGGGTATGGGCATTCTTAAAACCGGGCATCAAAAGATTTCCCTGCAAGTCGATTTCCCGCTGAAAGCTGCCGTCAAAATCCGGAATGCAATTATCTGTCCCCGTTAATGAACGTTCTTTATCAGATCCGGAAGGTTTCGGTCCCGCATAGACAACCTTGTCCTCATTTACCCATACTTCATAATCCTCATGAATCTCCATATCCTGATTCATGGTGAGCACCTTTCCATTATAAAAACGCAGCATAATATCACCTCCTGGCCTCTATTCATCCTCCGGGAAAATAACCTCCGTCCAGATAATCTCGCTCTTGTTCTCCGCTATTGCCACAGCGCCAAACTCCTCTCTTCTTGCCTGAAGGGCAGCTTCCACCTCTGAATAGGAACTGAATGTAACTCCTGCGGCTTCACAGCTTTGAATAAAGCTTTCCACATTCTTTATGTTTGACGAATAACCATAGGTATAATAATCTTTACCATCTATAATATCCATTTCAATACATAAGTCTTCCAAAGGATGATTATTAATATCATAATCCTCCATCCATGCCTGTTCTGTCTCATGCAGTATATCAACTGTCGGGTAATCGCCTGCAAAGCTATAAGTAAAGTCGTATGCATATTCAGAATCTATTATATATTCCGCTATCTTATAGCTATTTCCTTCCCCATCTACCAATACCTGCATTCCACCATGAAGGTTGGCTCCACTGGAACCAGCCTCCCATATATATCCATATGGATTCATTACCACACTTCTTCTGGACCAGCTATCAATTCCATAGCAAAGGTACAAGTGATTATCCCTGTATTGAATAATATAGATTCCCTGAGAATTATCTATAATAGATTTCTGGCAAATCTTTAATACTAATTCCTTCCTGCCATCCTGTCCACAATCAATATAGGCATAAGAAACATCTGTCCCGTAATTCTTATAACTTGAACCATATCCATTTTCTGCCTCATAACGCAAGGGTTCATTATTCAGGCGGTTCAGAATATCATACAGCGTATATTCCTCTCCCTCTGTCAAACATGGCACCAGATAAGAAATATCATCGGTATAGGAATCACTTAAAACTACTCCGCATTCCCCATTTAGAAATGCCTGATACGCCTCTGTCTCCGTCTGGAACGTAAGAAGATTCTCTTCTTCTCCAATCATACCCTGAAATGTAAGTTCCGCCCTTGGATATTCCAGATATTCATCCAGAGCATCCTCCCAGTCTTCCATTGTTATATTCTTGCGCTCCTGAAATGCCCCTTCCTCTCTGATTCTCAATTCATACAGGTCATTTTCACCAAATATCCGACTATATTCATCCTCCTCTGTATCATATCGATTCATTTGCGCAGCTTCCCTGTATTCCCCATCTGCCGGCGTGTAAAACACATACCGCTCATGCTGTGGAGCACCGTCAAAGCTGTAGTATCGTATCATACCATTTTCAAGAAGTGTGGAATACTTATCTTCATACATGACAATAGCTTCCCCTGCCTGATACCGGATAACAGAAAGCAAACCGGAGGGTGCGGTAATAATCAGTTCTTTGATACTATCCCCATCCACATCATACATTGCCCATTTTCCATTTCTATATTCCAGGTCCTGTCCTTCCTTTTCAATATAAGCTTCATAAAATGCCTGCAAATCCGCTTCCGTTATGGCAGACTCCTCCGATGAAACAGAGGATACTGCTTCCTCACTGCTAGATTCGGTCTCTGATTCTGTGCCGGGATCAGAGGTATTTCCACATCCACATAAAAAACACAGACCCACAATACACAACATCCATTTTCCAACCCGATACTTCATGTCAACCTCCCGGTGTTCCTTTATCCTATGGTAATCTGTAAAAATTATAACAATCCGTACCTGCTTTTACTACTCGGAATAAGAACCAAAAAAAGACTTCCATCTGAAGTCTTTCTTTGGTGAATCCACCGATAATTATTAACTTTATGTAACAATTGTTTTATTTTTTATTTATTCCGGATAAATAAGCCGCTCTTCGGTAATGTTCTGCAACACTTCCTCCAGAAACTTCTTAGCCAGATAATTTGCCATAGGAAGATTCATATCCAGATAATTTCCGCAGTCCTTGGCTGCTGCTCCCGGAACTTCATCATGAAAGTCTGCCATGAACTGATACAGTCTTGTTATCAGAGGGATGATATCCGCTGATTCCAAATCCCCTGCCAGCAGCAGATAAAAACCGGTCCGGCAGCCCATAGGTCCAAAGTACACTACACGCTCTCCATATTCCGCATCATTCCGCAAAAAGGTTGCAGCCAGATGCTCTATGGTATGTACCTCCGCCGTATTCATCACCGGCTCAAAGTTCGGACGGGTCATCCGGATATCAAAGGTCGTAACAGTCTCTGTACCGATATGATCCTTTCGGGATACATATACTCCCGGTAATAATTTCAAATGATCAATTGTAAAGCTTGTAATCTTCTCCATTATCCATTCACCACCATTTCCATGATTAACTTTACGGAATTCTCGATTGCCATTGCTTCAAATGCCGGATAATCCATGTGGGCACTGTCGTCTGCCTTGTCAGAAATCGCCCGGATAATTACAAAAGGCACCTGATTCAGATACGCTGCCTGTGCAATAGCAGCTCCCTCCATTTCGCAACAGTATGCCTGGAATTCCTGGGTAATAGCATCCTTCCGCTCCTTGCTCGCCACGAATTCATCACCGGTTGCCACCCTGCCCCGGAATACACTTAAGTCCGGAAGCACCTTCTTACAGCTGCGCTCTGCCAGCTCTGCCAAGCGGGCATCTGCCGGAAATGCCAGAGTATCCATCCGGGGAATCTGCCCCATAGGATAACCAAATGCCATGGCATCCATATCATGCTGTACCGCATCCGTAGAGATCACAATATCCCCGATATTGATTTCCGCTCGTAAGGAACCTGCAATTCCGGTATTCACAATACCATCCACATGATAATCATCTGCCAGTATCTGAGCGCAGATACCTGCATTTACTTTCCCGATCCCGGACCGGACCACTACCACTTCTTTTCCCTGAATCGTTCCCTGATAGAACTCCATGGAAGCCTTTTTCTTTACCTGAACCTGCTCCATCTTCGCCTTCAGCTTGTCAACTTCTTCGTCCATTGCTCCGATAATCCCTAACATGTTCTCCTCCTTTATAATTCTTCTGCTTTAAACATTGTATATCCTTCATAGTAGTAGCTGTGATCGATGCCTTTCATATAAACCATACGATCATTGATTTTATCCGTCAAAGCATTTCTAAGCATATGCTTAATTTCAATATCTTTAACCGGACTGCGCTCCATTGCCAGGAGATAGTCCTCCTTATCAACCTTGCTCCAAGCCACCACCATACCAATTTCTTTTTTCAGAATGCAGTCAAGCCAGATTCGTGTGCTTCTGCCGTTGCCCTCAAGAAAGGGATGGGCAATATTCATTTCCACATATTTTTCAATAATCTCATCGAAAGTTGTCTGAGGCATTTTATCAATATTTGCAAGTGCTGCTTCTAAATACATCAGTGGTGCAAAACGAAAGCTTCCTTTTGAAATGTTTACAGTGCGCATATCCCCGGCAAAGAAATAAATATCGCCAAACAGATGCTTATGGATTGCTTTCAATGATTCAAATTTACCTGTCTCCAGTTTATCAAGAATCCCATTCTCAAAAAGCTCAACTGCTTTTTTCTTACTGATTTTTTCTTCTGCTTCAGCAAGTTCAGGTGCACTTGTAATTCCTAATTTATTTTCAAGCATATTCCTACCTCATTTAATTTCAATAATTACAGTATACCACCTTTCGAGTTGTTTTCAATGCCAACCTAATATTTTCCCCTGCATTTCCAGTTTGATAATTATTTTTTATCTAAAAAAGGGGTTGCTTTATGCAACCCCTTCATATTCCATGGCTACGGAGCTATGTGCCATGGACTGTAGCTGTCAGCCCCACCCCTAGTAAAGGGACCTTCAACTGGAAAAAAGTATAGCATAATTTCTGAAGCATGAACGTTTTCATCCTAAACACTATGAAATCAATCCTGAACGCTGAGTATTGGACTCAAACTCTCTTTTCAAACAGAAAAAGAAAGAAAATTGTGAACAAAAATTAAAAAAACTTGAAGATAATTCATTGACAGACTCGTTATAATAATTAGAACAGCAAAAGGAGGCGGGCAGAATACAGTTGGAAGTCAATATTACAGCGCTGATTGACCGATACCAGAACTTAATATTTTCGATTTGCTATAAGACTACCGGTGATTATTTTGCAGCAGAAGACCTGACCCAGGATACCTTTCTGGCGGCCTACCGCAGCCTGGAGCACTTTGACGGAAACAATGAAAAAGCATGGCTGTGCCGGATTGCCGTAAACAAATGCAAAGACTATCTGAAGTCTGCAAAACGGCGTTCCGAGCCTTGGGACTGGGAGGAAATGCAGTTGTTTCAAAGCCGGGAAGGAATTCCCGAGCAGGAGGTATACGAAACAGCCGTACGCAATACTCTTCTGGAACACTGCAGAAGGTTGAAGTCTCCATATTCAGAAGTTGCAGTTCTATATTTTCATGAAGAAGAAAGTCCGGAGGAAATAGCGAATAAGCTCCATCGAAAATTAAAGACGGTTCAGACGCAGATTTACAGAGCAAGGAGCATGTTAAAGGATATCTACAGAAAGGAGGAGCCTTAAATGAATGATGACTATATATCAGATGAGGAATTACTGGATTTAATAAACGAAATTGAAGAAGGTGCCATGCTAAAGGCTCCTGTTTATTTGAAAGAGCAGATTCTTCAGCAGATTCAAAAAGAAGAAGACCTAAGACACCGGGAGAATTCCGCCAGGCAGCCCATTACAGAGCATAAGAAGAATATTCGGAAACAATTACTGGTTTACAAAATAGAAGTAATTGGTACCATGGCAGCTGCCATAATTATACTGTTTTTGCTTCCGGTTTCTATTCCGGGTGATGCCAGCACCATGAGTACGGAAAACAAAGAACAGAGCAGCGGAATCTTCGAATACTGGGATATGGCATCCAGCCAATTGCTGGAACAGATGGATACCATATCAAATCAGCTTCTGCATCCATTGGATACACTGAGAGAACACTTTAGTGAAGAAAGCAGCCAGACACCGGTTCAGAAACAAAACGAATAGAACATTATAAGAAAGGAAAGAAAAATGAAAAGAAAAAAGAATCGATTTTTAACATTTTTATGCTCGTTAGTTCCGGGCGCAGGAGAAATGTACATGGGCTTTATGAAAATGGGACTTTCCCTGCTGATTATATTCATGGCAACAATCGTATTAGCAGCCTTTACGGAGATTAGCGAGCTGATATTTGTTGCTATTGTCATATGGATCTATTCCTTCTTCCATGCCAACAATCTTGCCGGAATGCCGGATAAAGACTTTCAGGAGCTAGAAGACAAATATATACCTGGCTCTCTTGAGGAACAACCCCTGTCTCGAAATCTGCAGAAGCTGATTGCCGGACTGTTGATTTTCTTTGGCATCATACTGCTGGGAGAAAGCTTTATAAGAATGATGCCGGATTTTCTGAGAGAATATCTCTCACCAATCCTGCGTTACCTTCCAAGAATAGTAGTTGCTTTTATATTGATACTGCTTGGAATTAAGCTGATTCAGGGAAAGAAGGAAGTATTGGAAGAAACGAGTCCGTATACTGCAGATACTTCATCTATGAATCCATCACAGCCAAAACAAGCAGAGCCTCCAAAGAATGAACCGGCAGAAGCTGCGACAGAATCCCAGAAGGCACTCGTTCAAACTATAACTCCGGAGCTGCCGGCACCGGACAATAATCAACAGTAAATGACTATATATAGAAAAATGAAAGAAAGGGGAAACTATGGAAGAGCAAGAGATAACAAATGAAAAGAATCCAATTACAAAAAGAACCCATAAAGTAGGCACGGTGACCCTGGGAATTATTCTGGTGCTATTTGGCGGTGTATTCCTGGCCCACATTTTTGTTCCAACTTTGACCTATGATGTCATCTGGCACTTATGGCCCTGTGCTATGATATCTTTAGGAATCGAAGTACTGATCAGTACGTTTCGTCCGGATAAAGTTGGATATGACGGCTGGGGCATCTTTTTAACCTTTTTGATTACCGTTTTTTCCATGGGAATGGCCGGCATTGAATGGATTTATTATTATTGGCATACGGTCGTTCCCACATATTACTGGTAATGACCCTGCTTCATTGCAAATCAAATACCCCGTAGCAAGCTACGGGGTATTTGACTTACATGCACTATTAATCAGATCAATAATGATGTCAATGGAATTCGTCATCTGACTGGCTTCCATGGTTTTCTTATACATGGCACGATTCTCATACACCTGAGAAATGGCAGCAAGCAAGGTATCGTTATTGAGATTTTCCTCTAAGAGAACATGACTAAAGCCTTGCTTTTGGAAGGATTCTGCATTCAGAATCTGGTCGCCCCGGCTGGCATTAGAACCTAACGGAATCAATACATTCGGTTTTGCCAATGCCTGTAATTCACAAATGGCGTTGGCACCGGCTCTGGAAACCACAATATCTGCAAATGCCAGAAGAGAACTTAATTCCTTCTTGATATATTCATACTGTATATAGCCTGCCCGATTCTCATATGCAGGGTCAACCTTATCCTTTCCACATAAATGAATGATCTGATACGTCTTTAGCAGCTCATCCAGACAGCCACGAACGGCTTCATTTACTTTGACACTTCCGGTACTTCCGCCCACAACCAGAATGGTAGGCTTGTTTGCTGATAAACCGGTAAACTGAACGGCTTCCACCGGATCTCCCTGGAATAATTCCTGACGAATGGGGGTTCCGGTCAAAACAGCTTTCTCCTTAGGCAGATGTGCCATGGCTTCCGGAAAATTACAACAGATTTTAACGGCAGAAGGGATACATATCTTGTTGGCAAGTCCCGGTGTCATATCAGACTCGTGAATAATGGCAGGTATTTTATGATTTTTTGCTGCGATTACCACCGGTACGGATACAAACCCACCTTTACTGAATACCACATCCGGCTTTAAGCTTTTCATCAGGCGGGCAGCTTCCCCATACCCTTTTATGACCCGGAAAGGATCCGAAAAGTTCTTAATATCAAAATAGCGTCTTAGTTTTCCTGAAGAGATTCCATGATAAGGAATCTTCATATCTTCCATTAACTTTTTTTCGATTCCATTATACGAGCCGATATAGTGTATATCATATCCCTCTTCCTGTAGTCTTGGAATCAGTGCAATATTCGGTGTAACATGTCCGGCAGTACCGCCTCCGGTAAGGATAATTCGTTTCATTTCTACCTCCTGAATTCTATTCGGCAATAGCCGCTTTCAGTGCCTTTGCCAACTGATCCGGGCAGGAAGTAGGCCGAAAACCACATCGTATGCCTTCCATACGCTTGATCGCTTCATTTACATCCATGCCTTCAATCAAAGCTGCAACTCCTTGGGTATTACCGTTGCAGCCTCCGGTAAACTTAACTTCATGAACCTTATTATCTACAATTTCAAATGAAATCTGTGAAGAGCATACGCCCTGTGTTTTATAAGTCATAGCAATCCTCCCTGCTTTTGTTCTATACCATCTATTATTAGTATTCCGTAGTTCAAAAAGATTATAGCAACAACCAAATTAATTTGCAAATTTATTGATTGTCGGAACGAATAAAATCAAGTACCCGGTTAATGCCCCTTGTAGATGCAATAATGGACTCTCCATTTGAAAGGGTTATGGTTAAAGTCTTTCGGTCAACCTGGGTAATGTGACTGGCATTGACAATGAATGCCTTATGACAGCGAATAAAGCCTTTTCCCAGATTCTCTTCACAGTCATTTAAGCTGCTATAAAATTCTTTTACTCCGTTTTTCATAACCAGCTGAACTTTATGAGCGACGGTTGAAGGTGTAATATATAGAATATTATCCTGCTCCACCTGAATGGTATGGCTGCCGGATTTGAAAACAAGCTTTGCTGTTTCAGTAGAACTGTTATGACGGTCTAGCGCGGCACTCATACAGGCATTCAGTTTGGGCCCAATACTCCAATCCTCATCCTTTAAAATGAAATCCATGGCTTCAATCTGATACTTAAATGTAAGCATTGCCAGCTCGGAATGCGTAGTGATAAACACAATAAAACCACGGGAATCGAAGTTCCGTATTTCTTTGGCAAGGTCAAAACCGTCCATGTCAGCGTGCAGATCAATATCCAGCAGATAAAAACCATCCCTGCCCTCATCCTCTCCCTGACATTGCTTTGCTGCCTGCAAAAGTTCTTCCGGCGTAGTAACTGCCGCCTGAACCTTCATATCGAATTCTTCCATCAGGAGTATATTGTCGATTGTATCTTGATAATACTGTAAAAGTGTTGGGTTATCCTCACATATGTATATTGGTAACAATTTTGTTCTCCTTTATTCATCAAATATCTTTAGGGTTTGTGTAAATACATGATTTTCATAGGTAGTATCTTTCTCAATGTTCTTATAATGATGTAAGGTCTGGGCCGCAAGATGAAGTCCCATACCACGATGTTTGCCTTTGGTGGAGTAACTGAGACTTCCCAGCTTGTGCAGATTCAGACGAAACTCCTTGCAGCTGTTTTGTACAATAAAGCTTACAGCATCCTCTTCCCGAATTACTGCAACTGTCAGATTTCGCTGTCCGGCTTCCAGCTCCGGTTCATTTAAGGCTTCAATGGCATTATCCAAATAAATACCCATTACTCTGGCAATATCAACATTTTTAGCAGAAATATTTTCCACGGGCTTCCGTATCTCCAATTGAACATTGATACCTAATTCTAACGCCTTTACAAACTTATTATACAACAGACTTTTTAATTCCGGTATCTGTAAGTTGCTAAGCTGTCCCAACACCTGTGTAGAATCCTGAAAAGAATTACTGGTGGGAAGAATCTCAGTTTCATAATAAGTCTTCAAAGCTTCCCAATCTTCACTTTCAATATAAAAATGCATGGTGGTCAATATATTAACATAGTCATGCTTAAATCCACGGATATTCTGATAAAGCTCCTCAACCTGTGCGGTATAGTTCTGGAGGCTTTCATACTGGACATTCTGGGCCTGAAGTCTGGCATCCCTTTTTAAAACATACATCAAGACCGCAATGAAAATGCCTGTAATCACGAAAAAAACAGTAAAAAGAAATGTGTTGACCTGCATGACATCCTGCGGGAATCCCAGCATCTCTTCATAAGTGTAATTATAGACAAATAATAAGGCGCAAATTGCCAGGTATATTAAAGTGAATATTCCCGTAATAGTGGGAAACTGAATACTGTTTTTAATGAAATGGTTGTATATCTGCCGAATGCCATAGGCGGATATTAAAAAGAGGATTGTCAGGAACAGATAGTAAAAAAAGTAATATTCGTTGATTACCTTCTGCTCCGTAATTCCAAATAATACTTCAAGAA
>JAIECC010000368.1 GCA_029068665.1 Lachnospiraceae bacterium | reverse complement strand
ATATCATATAATACATTTCCTGGTCGCCTCCTCAATGAAGGAATAAGTCTTACCCAAAAAGCTGGAGAATTAATTGTACTAGTTTCTCTATAACATTTTTCTAAAGCTTGTGAATCTACATAATATTTCAAACCTTTTATTGTAATTTCTTCATCCTCTAAGTATTCATCAATTGGTTCAATTTTTAATATGTGACCTAATACTGATAACTCAATATATTCAAACTTATATTGCAATAACTGACTATGATTTTTGGAAAAAATAGTAGCAAGCATATGCAACATCGTCGTTTTTCCACACCCATTTTGTCCAACAACAACTGTTATACCACTTTCCCTAAAAAGTATCTCGTTATCAAATATGTCAAATAATTTTTTTACAAAAAATCTTTCTATCATAATAGCTATTCCTCCCTTAATCATTTAGATAATCTCAAAATATTTCAACGCATCCCTTATAGCTTCCACTTTCTTCGCTGCCGGATATTTCCTCGGTTGCTTCAATTCATCTACCGCATTAGGAGCATCATACATCGGCAAACCTAAATCTCTCTTTACCCCTGTGATATATGTGATATGTACCTTGAAGCCATATTTCATTCTATATACTCTTTAATCATCTTGTATGTAACTCACTCTTTTGGCGATATTATCAAGTGGCACTTTGCCCTTACCTTCATCAAACTCCACTTTTACATCGATTACGCTATCAATTTTTTTGTGGGAAAGCATTACCACCGTCTCCACATTCGCCGTCCCCGGAAACATATCCACGCAGCAAGCATTTTTCACCTCATATCCTGCTGCCTGCAATGCCACCAAATCCCTTGCCAGACTGGTTGGTTTACAGGATATATACACCATCCGCTCTACGCCATAGCGGATAATCTTATTCAATGCTTTTGGATGAATCCCATCCCTTGGCGGGTCCAGCACAATCATATCCGGCAATTCCTTCAGTTCATCCAGCACCTTCAGCACATCTCCGGCGATAAATTCGCAATTATCCAATTGATTCAGCACTGCATTCTCCCTTGCTGCTTCTACTGCCTCTTCAACAATTTCCACACCAACCACCTTCTTTGCTACCGATGCCAGCATCTGAGCAATGGTCCCGGTGCCACTGTACAGGTCAAATATCACCTGATTCCTGGTATCTCCCACATAACTTCGTGCCTTTTCATACAAGACCTCGGCTCCCAGAGAATTTGTTTGAAAGAAGGAAAAAGGTGTAATCCGGAACTTTAGTCCCAGAATCTCTTCATAGATGTAATCCTGTCCGTAAAGCAACCGGGTCTCATCACTCTGGACCACATCTGCCAGACTGTCATTTACCGTCAGCAGAATACCGGCAATTTTCCCATGCAGAGCTAAGGAATTCAACTGTTCTATCCAGATATCGATATCCAAATATTCCTTTATCTTCTCCACATTTACTGATTGTCCCTCTGTTACCGCCTGTTCCCTTTTCTCTGTGCAGTCATTCCCAACCTGGCTGCTCACTACCAGATTAATCAGAATATCTTTCCTTCTGGCAGTCTGCCGGATTACCAGATGCCGGAGACAGCCCTCATGACTCATTTTCTTAAAGTATGGTATCTGCCTGTCCGCAAAATGCTTCAGGGTGCAGGACAAAATCCGGTTATAATCCGAATCCACAATCTTACAGTCCTCCACTGTAACCAGATCATAAAAGCTTCCTTTTTTATGTAAACCTAGTGCAAGAGGTCCATCCTTATACTCGTCCCCAAAAGAGAACTCCATCTTATTCCGATACCCTTCCATCACCGGACTGCCGATCATGCCATCCCAGATATAAGTATCACACACCCCATCCAATAGCTTCCGCACCTGCTGCTCCTTAATTGCCAACTGCGTCTCATAGGGAAATGTCTGATAAGTGCAGCCGCCGCATTGTCCAAAATGCTTACAAATGGGAATGGCAGTTTCCTGCTCCGAAGGCTCCAGCACCTCCAGCAGCCTGCCTTCTCCTTTGCCATTCTTTGTCTTGGTAATCCGTATACGGACTTTTTGCCCCTGAAAAGCACCCTTTACCGTCACCTTCCGGTCATCTATAAAGGCAATCCCCTTATTGGGAAATTCATAATCCTGAATTATAACCTCATATTCCTGTCCCTTTTTCATGACATTCCTCTCCTTCTTGATAATCCATATGCGGACCTTTCAACTCTGAAAAGCCCGCATATCATCAACATTACCTACAAATTTCTATTTTTTTCGACATGACCAAGCTCATGCCAGAAGAATTCTACCTTTCCTTGCTCATCAATCTCCATGGTTAAAAAAGTTCTTGCCCTTCCCTCCTGTCTTGGATAGGTCAGACTTCCCGGATTCAGCATAATAATATCCTCCCCTGTATCCAGATATGGATAGTGGGTATGACCATACATCACCACATCCATTTTATTCAAAGTTCCCAATAGCCCTAATCGTTTCAAATCATAGTTGACACCATACCGATGTCCATGAGTCAGAAATATCCTTTTGCCCCCGATTGTAATATTCAAATGCTCCGGCAATCCCAGGCCGTAATCATTATTCCCCATCACAATATAAGAAGGGCATCCTGCAAAAGAACGAAGCTCTTCCACATCATCTTCCACATCACCCAGATGAATGAAGCCATCGATGGCTCCTGCCTGTTTGATAGCACGCTTTACATAATCATTTCTTCCATGGGAATCACTGACAATCAGAATCCTCAGCTTATCCTTTTTCTCCTCTTCTGCCATTGGAAGTATCTCCTTACCTCTTGTCCTTTTTATACAGACTCCAGTTCCTCCCGCATCATTCGAAGGGCTTTTCCTCTGTGACTGATCGCATTCTTATCCTCTGGTGACAGTTCCGCACTGGTGCAGCCGAATTCCGGCAGATAAAATATAGGATCATAGCCGAATCCATTTCCTCCTGCTTCCTCGTATCCGATTATCCCTTCCATGGCAGCCTCCTTTACCAGCTCCGTTCCATCCGGAAATACTGCTGCTATGGCACATACAAACCGGGCAGTCCGCTTCTCCTCCGGTACTCCTGCCAGATTATCCATAATCATCTGATTTTTAATGGAATATGGCGTATCCTCTCCACCAAATCGATGGGAAAACACCCCCGGCTGCTTGTCCATATAATCCACCTCCAGCCCGGAATCATCTGCCAATACCAGTTCATGACACAATTCATTAATGGCTCTGGCTTTTATCAGTGCATTTTCCCGGAACGTAGTTCCATTCTCCTGAATTTCTATATCAATTCCCGCTTCCTTCATGGATAGGATTTCATAATCCAGTCCCTCCATGATTGCACGAATCTCCCGTAATTTATCCTGATTCCCCGTTGCAAAAATCAATCGTTTCATAATGTGTATCCATCCCTTCTGTTATTTGCCTCTGTTATTCGTAAACGCTTTCAAACACAGGTTGCAATCCTGATTTGTCTCCGTATTTACCCACTTATTTCCATATAAACTGATGTAGCCTTCCCCATCCGTAATATCAAACTCTCTGGTCCGCTCATCTGCATCATACTCAATCGCCACAGGATGAATGGAGCCCGGAGTCTCAATATAAACTACAACTGCAAATTTTTCATTATTATTCAAATTTACAGGCTGATCCAGCCGGACAGTGTAATAGCCTGCGGATTCAAATTTTCCTTCTTTTACCAGTATCCGGTCATTCAGACTTTCTGTATCTTCAAAGTTCCTTACCAAAAAGACCTTGTAGCTGGTATCCGCATCGGTAGCGTAGAAGGAAACAGCAGCTAATTCTTCTTTTTCTCCTGCCGTGTAAACATTGGCAAAATATGCTGACTCCCGGTTGTAGCCCAACTGGCCGGTCCAGCCCAGCAGATCGGACTGATAGATATGGTCAAAATTATCCGCAGCTCCCAGCTTGGAGTATACCACATTGGTGGTGCCGATATTGGCATCCTCATAGGATACATAGAAATACCCTTCTTCTCCAAAGGCAGTTCCCCAACTGTTCTTACAGATAAATGCGCCGTCATTTTCCGGTGGAATCGTAAAATACTCTTTCGGAAAATTATCATCCCATCCTACGATGATGATATCATGATTACAGGGAGCCTCTACATTATAATAATAGGTCGCCCGCTCCCGGTTATAATAATTGGACCAGCTATTGGCTGTCTTCATCTGGGTATAAATCGAAGTTTCCACCGCACCATATTTATAAATGGCTTCTTTAATCGCCTGATAATCTTTGGATGCAATAATCAGTGCTTCCTCCAGATGCTTCCGGGCTTCCAAGGTCTCATCCGTTTCCCCGTCTCCGTAAGGATCGTCAGACTCATACACCGGTCCCTGCCAGCTTGCCAGATAAGCAATTGCCATGGTATATTCACCGCCTTCGTTCTGTCCCAGACTGAAACTGTTGCATAAGCTCATATGATCCGGAGAAAAGATTACATTTTCCTGTGGTGTCAGGGTGGTTTCCAGAGCTGCCAGGGAAGCAAATGCCCAGCAGGTTCCATAAAGCCCCTGATCCCGTACCGGGGTAACCCGTTCCAGCACCCGCATGTCGTACTTTGCCGGCAGTTCCACTTCCTCAGCAATCTGTGTCATTCTGACAGAAGCCTCCGTATAGTCAATAGAGAAATCATAGTTGATGTATTGTGCAATATCTGCAATGGGTACATACAGCTTCTCCTCCGAAACCTGTACCTTATCCGACAGTTCCATCATGGTTCCATTAATCTTGGCGGAAGCACTGTTTACATAAAGACTAATGGAATTCATACCCTTTTCAATTAAAATATTCCCGTTTTCATATACCTGAGTAGAACAATTAAAGGTATCCGTCAATTGATTTACCGGAAACATCAGACTGCCTTTCGCACTTATGAAGGGCTTCTCCTCTATAAATGACAGGGGCTCCTCCCCTACAGCTATGGTAATGCCCTTTTCATTATTCATTTCCGCCAGATCTGCCAGAAACTGGTTGACATAAACCCGGTTATCCACATTTTTCTTTACCTGCGTCTCCGAGTGTCTGGAAAGAGCCATTAATATTAGAATTGTAAAAATAACTGCCAAAACGGCACCTATTATTTTCTTCAAGTTCGTTCTCCTTTTTGTCCGGACCGCTCCGACCCCTGCCTCCTGTTATCCTTCGCTATTCCTCGGCTGCTTGGGCGGTCTTGGTCCCATATACTGATAATAATATGCCTTAATCATACCATTATATATCTTTCGATTCTTATCTGCTTTCTTTCCTAAGTACTTTTCTGCCTCCTCATATGAGGTTATGATATATTTCGACCATGTATCCAACCGGTCAAAGCTCTTGGCAATCATACGATACAGGTCCGGAAGCTCTTCCTTTTCTTCCAGCCGTTCTCCATAAGGGGGATTGGTTATAATAAACCCATACTTTTTTGGATGACTTAATTCTGCCACACTGCGCTGTTGAAAATGGATATGCTGCTCCACTCCTGCTGCCCTGGCATTCTCCATGGCACACTTTACAATACTGTTATCAATATCATAGCCCTGAATGCTCATTTTTATATCACGCAGAATCCTGTCTTCCGCTTCTTCTACCCCCTCCAGCCAATGCTGTCCGGATACCAGATTAGTCCATTTCTGCGCCGTAAAGCTGCGGTTCATGCCCGGTGCGATTCTTGCACCGATCATGGCTGCCTCAATGGGAAATGTACCGCTTCCACAAAAGGGGTCCACAAGAATCCGATCTTTATTCCAGGGTGTCAGTAAAATCAGTGCAGAAGCCAGAGTCTCCGAAATCGGTGCCTTCCCTACCAGCTGACGATATCCCCGCTTATGCAGAGATACTCCAGAAGCATCTATTCCAATACTTACCATATCCTTATTAATAAATACACGAATGGGATATTCCGCTCCGGTCTCTTCAAACCAGTTCACATGATAAATCGTTTTTAGCTTTTCAACAATGGCTTTTTTTACAATAGATTGAATATCAGAACCGCTAAATAATGTGCTGTTCTTGGTTGATGCTTTTGATACCCAGAACTTTCCATCCTTTGGTATATATTCCTGCCAGGGCAGAGCCTTGGTTTCTTCAAATAACTGATCAAAGGTTTTCGCCGGAAAGCTGCCTGCTTTCACCAGAATCCGCTCAGCAGTACGAATAAACACATTGGCTCTGGCAATTGCCAGTTCATCTCCACGAAATGTAATTCTTCCATCCTCTACCTGTATAATCTCATAACCCAAATCCTGAATCTCTCGCTTCAGTACGGATTCCAATCCAAAGTGACAAGGTGCAATTAACTCAATTGTATTCATACTGCTTCTCCAACTGCTTCCATAATTCTCTTAAACACCATTTGGGGTTTATAATTCGACAAACTACTTCATCTATTGTATTGTACGTTTCCAACCGCCGCCTGTCAAGGCTTCCCAAAGAGAGAAAAACAGTAAAGAGGGTGTCCCCAAAGTCATAAAATGACTTGAGAGACTACCCTCTTTACCACTTCTGTTATTTATTCTTCACTATTCTCTGCAACCTTACTTGCCCTTGCTGCTACCTCTGCAGCCTGAATATCACTTGGTGTCTGTTCATATCTTGCGAATTCATAGGAAAACTCTCCCCGTCCGCCGGTCATGGAACGAAGCACGGAACAATATCCGATTAATTCCATCATCGGAATATCTGCCTCAATCGTCTGCTTTCCTTTTGCTACAACATTCATGCCAAGTACCCGTCCACGGCGCTTATTCAGATCTCCCATAACATCGCCGGTATACCGCTCCGGTACGGTTACCTTTAAGCTCATGATTGGTTCTAACAGCACTGGTCCGGCACTCATAAAGCCTTTCTTAAATGCCTGAATGGTTGCCATCTTAAATGCCATTTCAGAGGAATCTACGGAATGGTAGGAACCGTCATATAACACACCCCTAATACCCACTACCGGATATGCCGCAAGAGGTCCCTTTAATACGGATTCCTGCAAGCCCTTTTCTACCGCCGGGAAGAAGTTCTTCGGAACTGCACCACCCACTACTTCCTGCTCAAATACATAAGGCTTTTCATCATCCCCGGATGGACTGAACCGCATCTTTACATGACCATACTGGCCGTGGCCACCGGATTGCTTTTTATACTTATATTCTACATCTGCGGTTTTCTTAATGGTTTCCCGAAATGCAATCTTTGGCTTGCTCAACTCAATTTCACATTTATACTCATTAAGCAGCCGGCTCTGAACGATTTCTAACTGCTGCTCGCCAATACCATACAGCAATAACTGACTGTTCTCCGTATCGTTCACTACCTTCAAGGTCTGGTCTTCATGAGTCAGTTTCTGAAGTGCCTGAGCCGCCTTATCAATATTGCTCTTATTCGGAACCTTATACCGCATGAAGGTATATGGCTTTGAAATTTCGAATTTACCATATTCAATAATCGTTGCCTTTGTGGATAAGGTATTGCCGGTCCTTGCTGCGGTCAGCTTTGCAATGGCTCCGATATCTCCGGCATGAAGCTCCGATATCTCAATAGGCTTGCCGCCCTGCAGTACATAAAGCTTACTGATCCGCTCTTCTATGTCTTTATCCTTATTATAAATGACATCATCTGACTTGAATACTCCGGAGCATACCTTGATCAAAGAGTATTTCCCGATAAACGGGTCAACAATGGTCTTAAAGACATATGCCGACTTCGGTTTCGAGAAATCATAATTTGCCTGAAATACTTCATTGGTCTTCATGTTGAAGCCTGCAATTTCCTTATTCTCCGGACTTGGCATATATTTGGCAATATCATCCAGCAGTGCATATGTACCCTGACACAAGGTATTGGAGCCCATGGAAATCGGCACCAGAGAACCGTCAATCACATTCATCCGAAGTGCAGCACGAATCTCATTTTCTGAAAAAGTGTCACCTCCAAAGTACCGTTCCATAAATTCTTCGCTGGTTTCCGCTACTGCCTCCAGCAGGGTATCCCTGTATAAAGCAAGATTCTCTTTACTGTAATCCGGCACTTCACATTCTACCACTTCTTTTCCCTGCCAGCGGTTTCCGGTTTCACTGATAACATTCACATAACCCACAAACTTCTCATTCTCCCGAATCGGAAAATGAAATGGTGCTATCTTTTTACCGTACTGCTCAGTCAGTGTCTCAACTACATCCTTAAAGGAAGCATTATCTGCATCCATACCGGTTACATATATCATCCGGGGCAGCTTATACTTCTCACACCGCTCCCATGCCCGCTCTGTACCAGCCTCTACACCGGTCTTACCGGAAACCACAATAACTGCGGCATCTGCGGCACTGATGGCTTCCTCCACTTCCCCAATAAAGTCGAAATATCCGGGTGTATCCAGAACGTTAATTTTTATCCCGTTCCATTCAATGGGTATAACGGAGGTACTGATTGAAATCTGGCGCTTCTGCTCCTCTTTTCCGAAGTCGCTTACTGTATTTCTATCTTCCACCTTCCCCATCCTGGACGTAATTCCTGCCAGATATGCCATGGATTCTACCAGACTGGTCTTGCCTGCCCCACCATGACCTAATAATACTACGTTTCGAATCTTGTCAGTTGTGTACACATTCATTGCAGCTACCTCCCGGTTCTTTTCTCGGTTTTCAAAAGCCATTATTAATATTTTTGTACGACCTATATATAATTTTACTTCAAGTTGTCTGTATATACAATCAAAATATGCAAAAATTTCAAAAAATAAAAACCAGATAGTGAATTAGGCAAGAAAAAAGCCGGCATTACTGCCGGCTTATGGTTAATTCCTTATCGTAT
>JAIECC010000367.1 GCA_029068665.1 Lachnospiraceae bacterium | reverse complement strand
GACCGGAGCTGTCCATTGCCAATAATTTCATTTCTATACCTCCGTTATGGTAATCTTCCGATAATCAAACCCCTGCTCCAGATTCTTTGCAATGCTAATCTGCTTATAATGCTCCGGGAGGCTGCCCGGAATCTGATCCGCCCATTCAATTAAGGCAACACCTTCTCCTTCTATCATCTCATCAAAGCCGATTTCAAACAACTCCTCTTCCTCCCCAATCCGGTAAACATCAAAATGATAGAAAGGCAGCCGCCCCTCCTCATAGACCTGCACAATGGTAAAGGTAGGACTATTAATGGGCTCTTGAATACCAATGCCGGCTCCAAAGCCTTGAGAAAAAACGGTCTTACCCACTCCTAAATCCCCGATCAGGCAGAACACATCTCCCGGTTTTGCTGCTTTTGCCAGTTCAAAACCAATCTGAAAGGTATCTTCTGATTTATAACTATTCTTAATCATTCTTTTTTCCTCAATCTTCACATAAGCATTCAATCTGCTGTTGGAATATCCAACTTCTTCATAGAAGCCGGCAGTCTGGTGACACCGGCAGCCATGCATCCCTCTGCAATGACACGTTCTACATGCTGCCGTTGAACTCCCATTTCCTTAAAGGCAAGGATAGACCCGGAATTCCTTGAGGTATAAATAATCAAAATGGAAGAAGTCTTACGAACCTCCCATATTCGGTTCCACTCTATGGCCTGCTCCTCATCCCCTTGTGACACTTTTATTCCTTCTTTACAAAAGGTATACTGTAACGGCTGCTTATAAATGGGAGACAGCAATACCTGCTTTTGTGCCCGAATCAATAACAAAATGGGATTCACTACCGTAAACAGCAGTCCGATTATCAACAGGATTACCATTCTCGTAGTATCCTCTGTATTGCCCAAAGACATCACAAATATCACCAGAGCAGCAAGGCTGATACAGACACCGAAAATCCCCTTAAATGAACGATGCAGGTGTTGAAATAAAAAGGAGTACATATATCTGGTTTTCATATTAACCGACAGGGATATTTCCTGCTGCCATGCTTCCGAATCCACCATCTGCTGTTCCTGTTCTTCTTTTGTTATATCCTCATTTATGGTTTCTGAACTCATAGATATCTTCTCCTTCTTTGCTCTTATACCATGACCTTCCATGGACCTACAGCTTCATGGTTAACTGTATCCGTTTCTTTTGCAGGTCAACGCCTAGTATTTTTACCTCTACTATATCACCAACACTTACAACTTCCAATGGATGTTTAATGAACTTGCTGCTCATCTGCGAAATATGTACCAGTCCGTCCTGATGCACTCCGATATCTATAAATGCACCAAAATCAATTACATTTCGGACGGTTCCCTTAAGAATCATACCTTCCTTCAAATCCTTCATCTCCATTACATCTGAGCGGAGAATCGGCTTTGGCATCTCATCCCGTGGATCTCTGGCAGGCTTTTCCAATTCCTTGATAATGTCCTTCAGGGTCATTTCTCCAATATCCAGATCCTTTGACAGCCCCTTCGTATCTTTTGCCGCTAAAGACAACCCAATCAAACCACCGGACGCAATATCCGCCAGCTTATAACCTAATTTAGTCAACAGCTTGGTTGCCGCCTCATAGGATTCCGGATGTACGCTGGTTCCATCCAAAGGATTCTCTCCGCCGGAAATGCGCATAAAGCCGGCACACTGCTCATAAGCCTTTGGTCCCAGCTTGGCTACCTTCAACAATTCTTTACGATTATGAAAGCTTCCATTCGCCTCTCTGTATGCAACAATGTTTTTTGCCAACGCTTTCGAAATTCCGGATACATATTCCAATAAGGATACAGAAGCGGTATTTAAATCCACGCCTACCCGGTTAACACAATCCTCAACCACTGCGGACAATGCATCTCCCAGCTTCTTCTGATTCATGTCGTGCTGATATTGTCCGACTCCTATGGATTTGGGATCAATTTTCACCAATTCAGCCAGTGGGTCCTGAAGCCTTCTGGCAATAGAAGCAGCACTTCGCTGCCCCACATCGAAGTTCGGGAATTCTTCCGTTGCCAGCTTACTGGCAGAATATACGGAGGCACCTGCCTCGTTCACAATCACATACTGAACCGGCTCCTTCAGTTCCTTCAGCATATCTACAATCACCTGCTCTGACTCTCTGGATGCGGTGCCATTTCCAACAGAAATCAAAGTGATGCCATATTTCTTGATTAATTTCGAAACCTCTCGCTTTGCTTCCTCTACTTTATTCTGTGGTGCGGTAGGATAAATCACTTTAGTATCCAACACCTTGCCGGTAGCATCTACCACTGCAAGCTTACAGCCCGTACGGAATGCAGGGTCCCAACCCAGCACGATCTGTCCTGCAATCGGCGGCTGCATCAGCAACTGATTCAGGTTCTGCCCGAATACCTCGATTGCTCCGTCCTCTGCATGCTCTGTCATTTCATTCCGAATATCCCGTTCAATGGAATCAGCAATCAATCGATGATAGCTGTCTTCACAGACTGCCTGCAAAATCTCCTTTGTATTTGGATTGTCATTTACAATCACCTGCTTTTCCAGATAACGAATTATCTTTTCCTCCGGTGCTGCAATCTTTACTGTCAGAACCTTTTCTTTTTCTCCACGATTCACCGCAAGAATCCGATAACCCGCCATTTTAGATACAGGCTCCTGAAATTCATAATACATTTCATAAACAGATTCTGCCTCTTTGTCCTTTGCT
Organism: Lachnospiraceae bacterium; assembly: GCA_029068665.1. Classification (GTDB taxonomy): domain Bacteria; phylum Bacillota; class Clostridia; order Lachnospirales; family Lachnospiraceae; genus CAG-632. The sequence goes on along the minus strand of JAIECC010000367.1, from coordinate 9,785 downwards.
GCAGAAATCAATACACCTTCCTTCCAGGTAATATCCCGAATCCATGTACGATACTGGGCATTGTCAGAAACTCCTTCTGCCAGAATATCCATGGCTCCCTGAATGGCCTCCTCTACAGTATGAACTTCTTTTTCTTCATTCAGGTACTGCTCCGCCTCTTTTTCAATGGAGTTCTTTGTCATCTGCAGCCAGATGATATTAGACAGCCCTTCCAGACCTTTTTCCTTTGCTATGGTTGCTCTGGTTCTACGCTTCTGCTTATATGGACGGTATAAGTCCTCTACTGCCACTAAAGTCATGGCATCCTCTATATCTTTCTGTAATTCCGGTGTCAGCTTCTCCTGCTCTTCAATACTTTTTATGACTGCCGCCTTTCGTTCCTCTAAGTTACGCAGGTAAGTAAGACGCTCATCCAGGTCACGCAGGACTTCATCATTCAGACCACCATGGGCTTCCTTCCGATATCTTGCAATAAAAGGAATGGTATTTCCTTCATCAATCAATTGAATTACTGCTTCTACCTGACTTGTTTTAATTTCTAATTCTGATGCAATCACCTTTGTGATGTTCATAATGTTTCCTCCAGTTATATTCGGTTTATCGTACTGTTCTGACTACCGCCTTGGAGAACCACCCATATAGTTACCATCAGACGCGCTCCCGCTTCTGCGAACGCGTAGCAGTGCATAAGGTGCGAAAGAACCGCACCTAAGCACTGACGGGTTCTAAGAGTCTGCTAGCAACTATATGGGTGGTTCCCCAAGACTGCCAAAACTGGTGCAGTTCCATAATGTAACATTGACTTTTGATATGGAAAACATGTATACTCTGATATCCATAATCAGGACAGATTCTGCACCAGTCTTGGCAGCGTCTTCCGGGACATAACCATTTCCAAGAAGACCTTAGAAGCACGTCGGTACTTAGGGGTGGTATTTTCACCCCTTATGTACCGCTACGTGCTGGCAGGAGTACAAACGTGTCTTCTTGGAAATGGTTATGCCCTGGAAGACGCGATAGCAGAAAACGCAGATAAACCTTAATTATCTTTTTATCATTATACAAGCTCGGATTTGACTATATATCTAATGTGATTTTCTTTCCTTGTGGTTCGAAGGCACGGAAGGTGATACCTACCATCTGAAACATCCGCTTTGATGCTATGGTCGATTCTGTATCCGCATATTTATCAGACAAATAAATAACTTCCTTGATACCGCTTTGAATAATTGCTTTGGCACATTCATTGCACGGAAATAAGGTGGAATAGCATTTTGCTCCACGAAGGGAGCCTCCCCGATAATTCAAAATTGCATTTAATTCTGCATGACATACGAAGAAATACTTGTTATCCAATGCATTTCCAACCTTTCCCCAAGGCATGGCATCATCATTACAGCCGGAAGGCATACCGTTGTATCCCACGGACAAAATCCGATTATTTTCATCTACAATACAGGCTCCTACTTGTGTAGAAGGATCCTTGCTTCTCTCTGCCGATAACATGGCAATTCCCATAAAATACTGATCCCATCCAATATAATCTTCCCGTTTCATATGTATTTACAAGCTCCTTCCCGTCCTAATTCATTTTTGTAACCATTGTTATTCTAGCATATCCGAGTTTTTAAGTACATACTAACATTCATTTATTTCTGCAGGCAGCACAAAAAAAGAGCGATTCATCAAACCGCTCTTTTTCATAATCCAATCAGACTTAGTTATCACCCAGGGAGAATTTTTCATGAATGGCATTCATAGCCTTTTCCGCATACTTTTCTCCGATCAATACGCTGACACGAATCTCTGAGGTGGAAATCATCTTAATATTGATGCCTTCATCATATAAGCACTCAAACATTTTAGCCGCTACACCCGGATTGCTCTGCATACCGGCACCAACGATGGACACCTTTACAACATCCTTTTCCACATCTATCTTTTCGTATTCATGGAAGTGTCTCTCAACGATTTCAACTGCTTCCTGTGCATTATCTTCTGTTGTGGTAAAGGTGATATCCTTCGTACTATCCCGTCCAACAGACTGTAAAATCATATCCACATTAATATTATGTCTTGCAAGATGATTGAACAGGCGGAATGCCACACCTGGTTCATCCTTTAATCCGATTAACGAAATTCTTGTTGTATCTTTATCGGCAGCAACACCGCTTACCAACATTTTCTCCATGCTTCCAACCTCCTTAACTATGGTTCCCTCTGCTGTATTCAAACTGGATCGTACAACTAAATGTACACCATATTTCTTTGCCAGCTCTACAGAGCGATTATGCAATACACCTGCCCCCAGAGTTGCCAGCTCTAGCATCTCATCATACGAAATCACATCTAATTTCTTTGCTGCCGGAACCTTTCGCGGATCCGCAGTAAAGACACCATCTACATCCGTAAATATTTCACAAGAGTCTGCATTCAAAGCCGCTGCCAATGCAACTGCCGTTGTATCAGAACCACCGCGTCCCAGCGTAGTATAGTTATCAAATTTATCAACGCCCTGAAAACCGGTTACTATGACAATCTTTCTCTGCTCTAACTCATTCCGGATTCGTTCGCTGTCAATCCTTTTTAGTCTGGCATTTCCATATACACTGGTAGTATGCATACTGACCTGAAATGCATTCAGGGAAACAGCCGGAACCCCCAGGTGATTCATTGCCATCGCCATTAATGCTACCGACATTTGCTCACCAATGGTATATAGCATATCCATTTCCCGCTTAGGCGGGTTTGGATTGATGTCCTTTGCCTTATCAATTAATTCGTCTGTATACTTACCCATAGCCGATAATACAACAACGACATCATTACCCTTTTTGTAGTCCTCAATACAACGATTGGCTACATTATAGATTCGTTCTTTGTTGGCTACGGAAGTACCGCCAAATTTCTTTACTACTAACATGACTTCCTCCTAGTTGTTTACTTTTCAAACAAATGATTGATAATCTCGTGACCCTTTGCCACATAGATACCACTTTTCTTTGCCTCTTTTTCATTATATCGGAACGGATTTTCCAACGGTCTGCTGCTGTCATATAGCATATACGGTACAGGATCACTTACATGAGTCCGCTTTGCGATTGGAGTCGGATGATCCGGCAAAATCAAAATACGAACAGCCTCCTTGTTGGCTGCAAAGGCATCCTTCACGATTTTAATCAAACGGCTGTCTAAATATTCAATCGCTTTTATTTTACGTTCCAAGCTTCCCTGATGACCCATTTCATCCGGTGCTTCTACATGTATATATGCGAAGTCATAACCATCCTCCAGCAGTGCCTTTACTGCTGCCTCAGCCTTTCCTTCATAATTTGTTTCCAGACCACCGGTAGCACCTTCTACAGAAATATTCTTCAGTCCTGCTCCCACAGCAATACCTTTTAACAAATCAACAGCTGAAATCATAACACCCTTTTTATGATTCTTTTCTTCAAAAGAAGAAAGCGCCGGTCTTGTTCCGGCTCCCCAGAACCAAAGAGAATTCGCAGGATTTAATCCCTTCGCCTTTCGCTCCTGATTAATCGGATGATTGACCAGAATATCGTAGCTTTTCTTCATCATGATGCGAAGAACCTCATCCTCCGGCAAATAATCCCCGATAACCTTACCTAATATATCATGAGGCGGAGTCAATGGCAATACTTTTCCGTTATCCCAAATCGTTAAATGACGATAACTGGTTCCTACATAGAATTTGTAATCGGCATATAAAGGCTCTAATTCTTTTTTCACTGCATCCAATAATATGGCAGCATCCTCCGTCGATATCTCACTGGAACTGTGATCCAGAATTCTGTGTTCTTCGTAGGTATTTTCCTCTTCTGATAGTGTTACAATATTGCAGCGAAAAGAAATATCCGTGGGCTTCATATCTACACCAATGCTAAGTGCCTCCAAAGGCGAGCGACCGGAATAGTATTTTTCCGGATTGTACCCGATCACTGATAAATTGGCAGTATCACTGCCCGGACTCATCCCCTCCGGTATGGTATGAACCAAACCAACCTCTGATACTTCAGCCATCTCATCCATGACAGGGGTTTGCGCATACTCCAAAGGCGTCATGCCATTGATTTCCTCAATGGGATCATCTGCCATACCATCTCCTAAAATTATAACATATTTCATCTGTCTTTCCTCCGCCTGCTAAATCAGTATATCTTAAAACTAGAAGCCAACCCGGATGGTGCTGAGCACACCTTCAAACTTCTCAATGCCTTCTCGGAACACTCCTTCTTCAATAGGTTCTGTTACAAATGCAGTTTCATTCATAACTCCCGGAGCCTGTATATATAATACATTACCAAATGCATTCTTCACATCTTCCATATTCACATCGTCGATATCCTCTGAATGAATACGAACCAGGAACTTATGCTTCCAATCATCAAAATTCCCCAGTTCCAACTTGCCCGGTTCCCAAATCTGCATGATGTTTTTACCCATATGCTTTACTTCATCTACCACATCTGAAACCACTGCACTGGCAGTCGGGAGCTTTCCTGCTCCTCTTCCATAAAACATAGCATCATCCAGCATATTACCATGGACAAATACAGCGTTAAATACATCATCCACATGATAAAGCGGATGCTTTTCGCTGATAATGACCGGTGCCACCATAGCATATACTTTTCCATCGATTCTCTGATAGGTTCCCAGCAGCTTTATGGAACCCTTCAATGCCTTTGCATATAAGAAATCCTTATCTGTTATCTTGGTAATCCCTTCGGTATAGATATCCTCATAATCAATCTGCTGCCCACATACCAGAGATGTTAATATTGCTATTTTACGGCAGGCATCATAGCCTTCTACATCTGCCTCCGGATCCCGTTCCGCATAGCCCTTTTCCTGTGCTTCCAGCAATACCGTCTCAAAGGCAGAGCCTTCATCGCGCATTTTGGTTAAAATGTAATTCGTCGTTCCATTCAAAATACCTGAAACCTCTGTAATATCGTCACAGGTCAGAGAACTGATCAGCGGGCGGATAATCGGAATACCACCGCCTACACTGGCTTCATATAAGAAATTCACCTTGTTTTCTTTGGCAATCTGAATCAATTCCGCACCGTATTTTGCCACCATTTCCTTGTTGGAGGTACATACACTTTTGCCGCTTTCCAAGGCCTGCTTTACAAAACGATGAGCCGGTTCTTCCCCGCCCATTACCTCTACTACAATCTTAACTTCTTCGTCCTCCAGGATTACATTATAATCATGCACCAGAATTTTCTGAATCGGATCACCTTCAAAATCCCGTAAATCCAATACATATTTAATGTTTACTTCTTCTCCGGCACGTTTATTTACTATTTCCTGATTGGTCTGAATCACTTCAACCACACCGGAGCCTACTGTACCATAGCCAAGTACTGCAATATTAATCATCTCTTGTCTCTCCTTTTATTAGTTCTTCTATATCTTCCCATTCGCTTTCTGTCAGTATATTTGTAATTGAGATTTCCACAACAATCTGATCTCTGATATTCAACATACCGCCAATATAGTTCGTTGCCTCGCTGCGAACAACAAGCGGCACTTCCTTTTTCTGCAATTCTTCAATTGTTTCAATTCCAACCACTGCATCAACCTCAAAAGCCAGCTGGACAACACCTGCCCGAACAATCAACAGTTGATTATCCTTTCCTTTTTCTATTTCCTCCATACAGAATCTGGAACGCAGGCTATAAACCGGAATAATTTCCCCACGTAAATTAATCATTCCCTTGATATGCTCCGGTGCCTCCGGCAGCGGAATAATATGATATTCCTGTTCAATTGCCTTAACATATTCAATGTTTATACTGTAAGACTCGTTTCCCAGTCGAAATACTACTTGCTTTTCCTCACTCATTTTTTACTCCTATCTCTTGTACTATTTTTATGAATCTTCATCCGCTGTATCCCGATTAACATTCGACCATTTTAAGAATGCATTGATGAATAAATCAATTTCACCATCCAGAACAGCAGATGTATTGCCGGATTCAGCGTTGGTCCGATGATCCTTCACCATTGTATATGGCTGCATGACATACGACCGGATCTGACTCCCCCATGTATTCTCCATGACTTCGCCCCGGATATCTGATATTTTTTCCAGATTCTCCTGCTGCTTTATCATAAATAGCTTTGCTTTCAGCATCTTCATTGCCCGGTCCTTGTTGCTGTGCTGGGACCGTTCGTTCTGACACTGTACGACAATCCCTGTTGGCAAGTGGGTAATACGAACTGCCGAAGAGGTCTTATTAATGTGCTGACCGCCTGCTCCGCTGGAACGATAAGTATCAATCCGCAAATCATCTTCATTAATATCCACTTCAATATCCTCTTCGATATCCGGCATCACATCGCAGGATGCAAAAGAGGTCTGACGCTTTCCTGCCGCATTAAAGGGAGATATCCGCACCAGCCGGTGAACCCCCCGTTCAGACTTCAGATAACCAAAGGCATTTTCACCATTCACCTGAAAGGTAACTGACTTAATACCGGCCTCTTCACCATCCAGATAGTCCAACACTTCTAACTGATATCCCTTCTTTTCCGCCCACCGGGTATACATACGGTACAGCATGCTTACCCAGTCACAGGACTCTGTTCCGCCGGTACCTGCATGAAGAGTAACCACAGCACTTTCTTTGTCAAATTCTCCGGACAGCAGGGTCCGAATCCTTAATGCATCAAAATCCTGAATAAAATGCTGAAGCATTTCTTCAATTTCAGCAATCAAAGATGATTCGTTTTCCTCCTCAGCCATCTGAATCATGGTTTCAATATCTTCAAACTCTGATTCCAGTGCTTCAAAGGTCTCTACCGTATCCTTTAAAGCTTTTACCCTTTTCATGATTTCCTGAGACTTCTCCACATCATCCCAGAACCCAGGCTCCTGCATCTGATAATCGCACTTTTCAATCTCATCCTTTAGATAAGGGATGTCAAAGTGAATCCCTTACTTCCGCTAGTGGTGTACGATATTCCTTTAGTTCCATACGAAACTGATCTAATTCAATCACTAATCTCACCTACTTTATTATAATTTTATATCTCTTTTCCCTGAAGTCTTTATTTTCCCCGTCCACAGCACATCTTATACTTAAGACCGGAGCCACATGGACAAGGATCATTCCTGCCAATCTTTGCTTCCTTCCGCTTTACCGGTCCTTTTGTTGCAGTATCATCTTTATTGGTTCCTGTTGCTTTTGCCACCTGCTCCCGTTCGATTTTCTGCTCTACCCGGACATGCAGCAGTAATCTTGCAGTATCCTCCTTGATGGCATTGGTCATCTCCTGGAACATATCATAGCCGGCGTATTTGTATTCAATCACCGGATCCTTTTGTCCGTATGCCTGCAAGCCAATTCCCTGTCGAAGCTGTGCCATGTCATCAATATGATCCATCCATTTCCGGTCAATTACCTTCAACAGAATCACTCGTTCCAGTTCACGGATCTGATCCTCCTGCTGGAATTCCTGTTCCTTTTGCTCATATAACCGGGTGGTCTCGTCCTTTAACCGCTGCTTTAATTTCTCGACATCACCACTCTTCTTCTCTTCTTCCGTCAATTCAACCGGAGATAAGGGAACGATCGGAAGCAATGCTTCATTCAATGCCTTCATATCCCATTCTTCTGCCGGTGCATCCCTCAGAATGGTACGATTCACACAATCCTCTACGGTATCCATCATCATATTGTAGACAACATCCCGCATATTTTCTCCGTCCAACACCCGACGGCGCTCTGCATAGATGATCTCTCGCTGTTCATTATTGATCTGATCATACTCCATTAAGTTCTTACGCACACCAAAGTTGTTATTTTCAATCTTCTTCTGTGCCCGTTCTACTGCCTTGGACAACATCTTATGATGAATTTCTTCCCCTTCCGGCACCTGCAGCTGATCCATCATGGTAATAATACGCTCGGAACCAAACAGCCGCATTAAATCATCTTCCATGGATAAATAGAACTTGGATTCACCGATGTCACCCTGACGTCCGGCACGTCCACGAAGCTGATTGTCAATACGTCTGGATTCATGCCGCTCTGTACCGATGATTTTTAATCCGCCCAGCTCCAGAACACCTTCTCCCAGCTTAATATCCGTACCACGTCCTGCCATATTGGTAGCTATGGTAACAGCCTTTTTCTGTCCGGCATCTGCTACGATTTCTGCTTCCATCTCATGGAACTTTGCATTCAGGACCTTATGTGGAATTCCCTTTTTCACCAGCATGTGACTTAATTCTTCAGAGCCTTCGATGCTGACTGTACCTACCAGTACAGGCTGACCTTTTTCATAGGACTCGATAACAGACTGAACCACAGCGTTTAGCTTTTCCCGCTTGGTCCGGAACATGGCATCATCATGATCCACTCTTTGTATTGGAAGATTGGTTGGAATTACAATAACATCCATACCATATATCTCACGGAATTCTGTCTCCTCCGTCTGTGCCGTACCGGTCATGCCGGCTTTCTTTGCATATTTATTAAAGAAGTTCTGGAAGGTAATGGTTGCCAGAGTCTTGCTCTCCCGCTTTACCTTCACATTTTCTTTTGCTTCAATCGCCTGATGAAGACCGTCAGAGTAACGCCGTCCCGGCATAATACGTCCGGTAAATTCATCTACGATCAATACCTCGTCATCCTTCACTACATAATTCTTATCCCGGAACATCAGATTATGCGCCTTCAATGCCAGAATCATATTATGCTGAATATCTAAGTTTTCTGCATCTGCCAGGTTTTCAATATGGAAGAACTTCTCCACTTCCTTTACACCCTGTGCTGTCAGCATTACATTCTTGTCCTTTTCATTGACAAGGAAATCTCCATCCTCTTCGATATCCGTACCCATCATGGCATCCATCTTTGAAAGCTCACCATCGGAAGAGCCTCGCTGCATCCGGCGTGCCAGATAATCACACATCCGGTACAAATCTGTTGATTTACCACTTTGACCGGAAATAATCAACGGAGTTCTGGCCTCATCAATCAATACCGAGTCCACCTCATCCACAATGGCATAGTGAAGCTCCCGCTGCACTAACTGTTCCTTATATATAACCATATTGTCACGAAGGTAATCGAAACCAAGCTCATTATTCGTAATATATGTAATATCACAATTATAAGCCTCTCTTCGCTCTTCATTGGTGGAACTGTTCAAAATTACACCAACCTTCAGTCCCAGAAACTCATGAACCTGTCCCATCCACTCAGCATCACGCTTTGCCAGATAATCATTGACCGTAACAATATGAACACCTTTCCCCTCCAGAGCATTCAAATAAGCCGGCAGGGTAGACACCAGGGTTTTACCTTCACCGGTTCTCATTTCTGCAATTCTGCCCTGATGAAGAACAATACCGCCAATGAGCTGTACCCGGTAGTGCTTCATCTTTAATACACGACTGGCTGCTTCCCGGACAACTGCAAAAGCTTCCACCAATACATCATCCAAAGTTTCGCCATTCTTCAAACGTTCCTTGAACTCTGCTGTTTTTCCTTGCAATTCTTCATCACTTAATGCCTGCATGTCGGAATCCAGTGCTTCAATCTTATTCACTAACGGATAAATCCGTTTTAATTCCTTTTCACTATGTGTTCCAAATATCTTTTCAATAATACTCATTTTAATAACTCCTAACTCGTCACTTTACAATCTGTTACATTGTATCACCATTGATTCATACACGCAAGAAAAAAAGACAGCTTCTTCATCATTCCCTTCCTTCTGATAAAGAAACTGTCTTTTAT
>JAIECC010000366.1 GCA_029068665.1 Lachnospiraceae bacterium | reverse complement strand
ACAAAATACATCATACAAACTTCGTCTGAAAATGATGTAAAAAGATATAAACCGACATTCTTTCTGTTTTTCTTTTCCTTCCCATCCAAAAACTATCTCAATAATTCCATCAATTTTCCTGCTGCAATGGATAAAGGCATCCGTTCATTATTTACCACACAAATCTGCCGTTTGGGAATCTGTTTATCGAATTGTAATACAAATAATTCATCGGTTTGAATGTACCGTTCTGCAAAATCCCGGACTACACATCCGATTCCCAGATTCTGCAGCGCAAACTGTACAATCATATCACTGGTTGCCAGCTCGAATTCCGGTTCCAGCTTTACCTGATTGTCTGCCAAAAATGTATCCAGATACCTTCTTGTGCTGGTATCCTGTTCCAGACTGATGATTGGTAAGTCAGCCAAATCTGCATATCGCAGCATCTTATTTTTATAACTCCAAAACCTTCCACCGGCCACAAACACATCCTGTATTTCCCGCACCGGCAGAACCTGCAGATGCTGTTCTGCCGCAAAAGGCTGACTGACAATACCAAAATCAATCCGCCCTGCCCGCAGATGCTCAATGGTCTGAGGTGTGGGAGCATTGGTAACTGTCACCTTAATATCCGGATAAAGCTGATGATAACGGCGAAGATAAGGCAGCAGATAGAATTGCAGCGTCATATCACTGGCACCAATACGGATTTCCCCCGTAGTCATATTCAGCATTTCCTGAAGCTTCTGTTCACCCAGTAATATCTGCTCATATCCATTTTTTACATAGGTATATAGTGTAATCCCTTCGTTGGTCAGGGTTACACCTTTGGCTGTCCTTATAAACAGCTTTGTTCCCAGAGCCTGTTCCAGCTGCTTCAGTCCCTGGCTCACTGCCGGCTGGGAGATGCATAATTCTCCGGCGGCTGCTGTAATGCTGCGGCATTTTGCTACATAGTAAAATATTTTATAATATTCTAAGCTTATATTCATCCCATCGACTCCATTTCCTGCACTTATGTAAATGACTACAGCGGATAAGAACCCTTGATACATCCCTATCCGCTGTCCATAAACAATATCAATATTTATCGATGCCTACACATTAATCTCTGCTGTTAATCCCAGGATATCCTGATTTGCATCCAAAATCGGCTGAACCACTTCCGACAAAAACTCCTCGGTCTGCTGCGGTGCCCGTCCAACAAAATTCTTCGGTTCCAATAAACCGACGATTTCTTCCTTTGTCATTCCGAATGCCGGGTCTGCCGCAATCCGGTCAACCAGATCATTCTCTTTTCCTTCCTGCTTCACAACTGCACCGGCTGCCATGGAATGCTCCCGAATCTTTTCATGCAGATCCTGACGGTTTCCACCCCGCTTTACTGCATCCATCATGATATTTTCCGTTGCCATAAACGGAATTTCCTTCATAAATCTCTGGTAAATTACCTTATCATATACCACAAGTCCGTCTACTACATTCAGATATAAGTCTAAAATACCATCAATGGCAAGAAATGCCTCCGGTACGGATATCCGCTTGTTTGCCGAATCATCCAGAGTACGTTCAAACCACTGAGTGGCAGCAGTAATAGCAGGATTGATGGAATCAGCAATTACATAATTCGCCAATGATGCAATCCGTTCACTCCGCATAGGATTCCGCTTATATGCCATAGCTGAGGAACCAATCTGATTCTTTTCAAATGGTTCTTCAATTTCCTTCAAATGCTGCAGCAGGCGGATATCATTGGAAAACTTATGTGCACTCTGGGCAATACCGGACAATACGTTCAATACTCTGGAATCCACTTTACGGGAATACGTCTGTCCGGATACCGGATAGCATTCTGCAAATCCCATTTTCTCTGCAATCTTACCATCAATTTGACGAACCTTTTCATGGTCACCATTAAATAACTCCAAAAAGCTTGCCTGTGTACCGGTGGTACCCTTGGAACCCAGCAGCTTTTGCTGTCCAATCATATATTCTAAATCGTTTAAATCCAATAGCAATTCTTCCATCCAAAGCGTGGCACGCTTTCCAACTGTGGTTGGCTGTGCCGGTTGAAAATGTGTAAATGCCAGTGTTGGCAAATCCTTATACTCTTTTGCAAACTTTGCCAGCTCATTTATGACATTGATCAGCTTTTTCCGTACCAGCTTCATAGCTTCTGTCATAATAATTACATCTGTATTGTCACCTACATAACAGCTGGTAGCTCCCAGATGAATAATACCGGCCGCATTGGGACACTGTTGTCCATAGGCATAAACATGACTCATAACGTCGTGGCGAACCAGCTTTTCCCGTTCCTTTGCCACATCATAATTTATATCCTCTGCATGAGCCTTCAACTCATCAATCTGCTCCTGTGTAACCACCGGCTTTCCGTTCTCACTTAATCCTAATTCCAGCTCGGTTTCTGCCAATGCAATCCAAAGCTTCCTCCATGTCTTAAATTTCATATCCGGGGAAAAGATATACTGCATTTCCCTGCTGGCATATCTGGCAGATAATGGACTTTGATAAATATCGTTATTACTCATGTTATTTCCTCCTCATACTCCTATTACTATGAAAAAACATCCCGGTCACTCTACTTTGTATGGGACCCTCGTTCAAATACTTCATGCTCTCCTCGAATATCCTCTGTTGGTGGTTCAATCGGATAATCTCCACTGAAGCAGGCATCACAATAGCCACAGCTCCCATGAATCAATTCCGATAAACGGTCCAGTTGCAGATATCCCAAAGAATCTGCACCGATAATCTTACAGATTTCTTCTATGGTCTTGTTATGTGCGATTAACTGATCCTCATCCGGAATATCCGTTCCAAAGTAACATGGATGTAAAAACGGCGGGGAACTAATCCGCACATGAACCTCCCTGGCTCCTGCATCCTTCAGCATTCCCACAATCCGGTCACTGGTCGTACCGCGCACAATGGAATCATCGATCATAACCACCCGTTTTCCTCTGACAATTTCCTTCAGAACATTCAGTTTCACATTCACACTGGATTCCCGTTGACTCTGCTTGGGTTTAATAAAGGTCCTGCCTACATAGGTGTTCTTAATAAATGCCGTACCATATGGGATTCCGGATTCCAGAGAATACCCCAACGCCGCTGCATTACCGGATTCCGGCACTCCTACTACCAGGTCCGCCTCTACCGGATGATCCTTTGCCAGACACCGGCCCGCAATGATCCGGGACTCATATACACTCATCTGGTCAATATGGCTGTCCGGCCTTGCAAAATATATGTATTCAAATATGCATCTGGCATGCCGCTCCTGACACATATCTTTAACAGACTGAATTCCGTTGTCTGGTGAAATCGTCACAATCTCTCCCGGCTCCACATCCCGAATAAATTCTGCCCCGACGGTATCCAAAGCACAGCTTTCCGAAGCCAGAAAGTAGGTATTGCCACGCTTTCCGATACATAATGGTCGAAAACCAAATGGGTCTCTGGCACCAATAAGCTTTCTCGGGCTCATAATGACTAGGGAATACGCGCCCTCGATTTTTTTCATGGCACGGGAAACCGCCTCCTCCACCGTTGCAGTGTTTAACCGTTCTCTTGCAATATGATAAGCAATTACCTCCGAGTCAATGGTTGTTTGAAAAATAGCACCTGTATATTCCAGTTCTCTTCGAAGCTGGGGTGCATTGGTCAAATTTCCATTATGGGCCAGTGCCAGGGTGCCTTTCACATAATTCAGAACCAAGGGCTGTGCATTTTCTCTGGTACTGGACCCTGCGGTAGAATAGCGTACATGTCCTACCCCAATGTTTCCCTTCAGCTTTTCAAGATTCTCCGGGTCAAAGACCTCATTCACCAATCCCATTCCCTTATAGGAAAGAACCTTTCCCTTGGGGCCCTCCGTATCGGATACAGCAATCCCGCAGCTTTCCTGCCCTCTGTGCTGAAGGGCAAATAAACCATAATAAATTGACGGAGCAACCTCCTCACCGTCAAAATCATAAGCTCCAAAAACCCCGCATTCTTCGTGGAGCTCCTCATCATCATATGCATAATCCATAACCTGCTCGGACATTCTCATTCTCCTCGTAGCTCGTTCACGTTTCTTCTCATAATTTCCTTGTACCATTATGTCCTTTTTCCCATTCTCTGTCAATGGCTGATTGGGTATCTGTCGCATTTCTACATTTTGCTCTAGCATATCCCTTTCTTATTTGGTATAATTACTTATAGGACATAAAATCAGGAGGTATCAAAATGGATGAAAAGAGAAAATATAAACGTCTGCCACTAACACTAACCCTTGAAGTTTCTTCCCTGTTTAATCAAAATGAGAAACTGGATATCGGAAGTGCAGAATTTAATGTTTTTAATATATCAAAGTCAGGAATCGGTTTTACTACCACTACGAAGCTGCCGTTGAATTATTATTTCAATGCCAGAATTCAATTTGAAGGAATACAAGACAAACTAAAGTATGTGGTTAAAATTGTTCGAACAGAAGAATTAGACAATGGCGAATATCTGTACGGTTGTGAATTCGTGGGTCTTGCTCATATCTATGATTATCTTTTTGATCAATACGAGACTCATATTGAAGAAGAATAACTCCTGCAGAAATAAGAGAGGAATCACCACCTATTCCAAGGTTAGGATTCCTCTCTTTATTTTTGCCGCAAGAATGCGAAAGCAGGCTTCATCAATCTGCTCTTCTGAAATGGTCCCATTCCGGACTGCTTCCAAAACTCCTTGATAACAGGCAGAATATTCCATGGGCATCAGTACCATATCGCAACCGGCCTGAACTGCCAGAACAGCAGCCTCTGACTGGTTATAATTTTCCGTAATAGACCCCATCTGAAAGGAATCTGTAATCACAACCCCTTCATATCCCAATTCATCTCTCAATAGTCCGGTCACTACCGACTGTGATAAAGTAGAAGGCCGCTCCGGCTCTATGGCAGTCAATACTAAATGTGAAATTAGAATTGCATCCGTATCCGACTGAATCGCTGCCTGAAACGGCAGAAATTCAACCTGTCTCAACTCCTCTATCGAGGTCTCCACATATTGTAGGTTATTATGGCTATTACCGATTACACCGCCATGTCCCGGAAAATGCTTCGCTACTGCACTTACCCCATTGGCCTGTAAGCCCTGAACCTCTGCCGACACCATGGCAGCAGTCAGACTTGCATCTGTACCAAAGGATCGGGGACCGATTTCATAATTATTGGAATTGGTAAGAACATCAGCTACCGGTGCAAAATCCATATTAAAACCAAAGGATACCAGCCCATCCGCCAAAAACTCTCCGGTTTCATAGGCTTGAACCGGATCTCCCGTATCTCCAATCTCACGCATGGTTCCTACATTTCCCATGGAAATTCCCCCGGCATTACCAAGCCGGCTCACGGTACCGCCTTCTTCATCTACTCCGATAAATAATGGAATTTCACTGTTCTCCTGCAAGGCGGTTGTCAATACAGATACCTGGGAGTCTGTCTGAATATTACCCCCCATTAGAATCACTCCTCCGGGATAGTATTGATGCAGAGTACTTTTCCCACGTTCTGACAACTCCGTATATTGGTTGCCTCTCTCCAGTTCCGGCGATTCCAGATTACCAATTGTCACATAGAACAATTGCCCTACCTTCTCCTCCAGAGACATTGACTGAATGTATGCTTCCAATAACTGCTCCTGTGTCATTCGAATCCGGCTTTCCGGTAGCAACTGCATTTCTGCATGCTCTGACATCTGTATGAACAATTGCTCCTCTTTGGAACATCCGGTCAGAATCATAAGCAATAGCACCAATATCACACCGATATATTTTTTCATCTGTATCTGTATTATCTTCATAGCTTTTCATTCAACCATTTCTGCCTAGAGTAATTCTTTCAGCATCTGATTTACCATTCCCGGATCTGCTTTTCCCTTCATCGCCTTCATAGTCTGTCCCACCAGGAATCCAATTGCCTTTTCTTTTCCATTCCGATAGTCCTCTACCGACTGTGGATTAGCTGCAATGACTTCTTCTATGGTTTTTCGAAGTGCACCTTCATCATTGACAGTTTTTAGTCCGTGTTCTTCCACATACTGTTCCGGATCGATATCCTCTGCAAATATTTTTTCAAACACCTCTTTTGCCACGGTTCCATTAATAGCCCTGGTCTCTACCAATTGAATCAGTTTTGCCAGATTGGCAGCAGAAAAGGAAATCTCATCCGCCTCTTTTTCATGCTCCTTTAACAGCCGCATAGTTTCTACCATTAACCAGTTGGAAACCTTCTTTGGCGCTGCACCCAAAGCAATTGTCTCTTCAAACACATCAGCCATTCTTTTAGAAGCAGTTATAATATCAATATCATAGTCCGGAATATCATATTCCTTTTTATAACGCTCCTGCTTCTCTGCCCGTAATTCCGGCTGCTTTGCCCGGATTTCCTCTAACCATTCTTCACTGATTCGAATCGGAACCAGATCCGGATCCGGAAAATAGCGGTAATCCTGCGCATCCTCTTTCGAGCGCATGGCATAGGAATAACCTTTGGTATCATCCCAGCGGCGGGTTTCCTGAATCACTTCTTTCCCTTCCTCTAATAAATCTATCTGGCGCTCCCGTTCATTCTCAATGGCCCGGGCAATTGCCTTAAAGGAATTTAAGTTTTTCATCTCCGTACGGGTTCCAAACTGTTCTGCTCCAACCTCACGAATGGACAAATTCACATCTGCACGCATAGATCCTTCATTTAATTTACAATCTGAGGCACCCAGATATTGAATGATCAGCCGGAGCTTGTCCAGATAGGCGATAACCTCTTCCGCAGAACGCATATCCGGTTCGGATACGATTTCAATCAACGGCACTCCCGAACGGTTGAAATCCACCAGAGATGAGTCATCATAAGAATCATGCACCAGCTTTCCGGCATCTTCTTCCATATGAATTTCATGAATCCCGATCCACTTCTTTTTACCCTCTGTCTCAATTTCAATCTTACCATTTCTGCAAATTGGATAATATAACTGAGAAATCTGATAATTCTGAGGGTTGTCCGGATAAAAATAATTCTTTCGGTCAAACTTGCAATCCGTTGTAATCGTACAATTGGTTGCCAGACCAACTGCAACTGCTTTTTCCACCACGCCCTTATTTAATACCGGCAGGGACCCTGGCATACCGGTACATACCGGACAGGTATGGGTATTGGGTGCGCCTCCAAATGCCGTACTACAGCCGCAAAATATCTTTGTTTTTGTTGCTAATTCTACATGAACCTCTAATCCAATAACGGTTTCGTATGCTTTGCTCATTTTAAAGCCCCCTTTCCGTTAATGCTGCCGGCCGCTGATATTCTCTGGTCCTCTCAAAAGCATATCCGGCACGAATGATCGTTTTTTCATCAAATGGCTTTCCTAACAACTGCATTCCAACCGGCATTCCATTCCGGTCAGAACCGCAAGGAAGGGAAATGCCCGGCAGACCTGCCAGATTAACGGAAACCGTATAAATATCACCTAAATACATCTTCAAAGGATCCGATAGGCTTTCTCCAAGCTTCAACGCTGTGGTCGGTGCAACCGGTCCCAGAATTACATCATATTTTTCAAAAGCCTTATCAAAGGCTTGCTTTATCAAAGCTTTCGTACGTAACGCTTTGATATAATATGCATCATAGTATCCAGAGCTCAAAACAAAAGAGCCCAGCATAATTCTTCGCTTTACCTCCGGTCCAAATCCCTCAGACCGGGTTTTCTTATACATATTATGCAGGTCTGTAAATTCTTCCGTCCGGTATCCATACTTTACACCATCAAACCGTTCCAGATTAGAGCTTGCTTCCGCAGAAGCAATGATATAATAAGCCGGGATTGCATATTCCACCAGACTTAAATCAAACTCCTCTACAACAGCGCCTTTTTCCTCCAATGTCCGGGCAGCAGCCATTACCTGTTCCTTTACATCTGCATCAATTCCTTCACCAAAGTAATCCTTCGGAATACCAATCTTTAATCCCTTTACATCGTCCACTAATGCAGAGGTAAAATCTGTATCATTTCGATCAACAGAAGTAGAATCCTTACTGTCATGAGTACTGATAATTTCTAAAATCGTTGCACAGTCTGTTACATCCTTAGCCAGTGGCCCAATCTGATCCAAGGAAGAGCCATATGCAATCAAACCATAACGGGAAACCCGTCCGTAGGTAGGCTTAATACCGGTCACACCGCAAAATGCTGCAGGCTGGCGAATAGAGCCTCCTGTATCGGAACCTAATGCATATGGTACCTCTTCTGCAGCAACAGCCGCAGCAGAACCGCCGGAGGATCCCCCAGGTACACAATTTATATTCCAAGGATTCTTTGTTTCACCATAATACGAGGTTTCAGTTGTAGAACCCATGGCAAATTCGTCCATATTCGTTTTACCGATAATAACTGCCCCTGCCTCCTGTAAACGCAAAACGGCATCTGCCGTATAGGTAGGCTTAAAATTACTTAAAATCTTCGAACTGCAGGTGGTCAGCATTCCATTTACACACATGTTATCCTTGATGGCTACCGGAACACCTGCCAAAGGACCGTTTAATTCACCGGCATCTATCTTTTTCTGAACAATCTCCGCCTGTGCCAGTGCCCCTTCTTCATCTACTGTTACAAAACAGTTATAATCCATATCCAACTGTTTAATCCGACTGAGTGCCGCCTTGGTAGCCTCTATTACAGACACCTCACCGGAAGCAATTTTTTTTCCAAGCTCTACAGCTGTCAAACTCATTAAATCCATGCTCCTGCTCCTCCTTAGTCAAATGTCTTTGGAACCTTATAGCAGCCATCTTTGCGTTCCGGTGCATTCAAAATCATATTTTCCCGGTCATCTCCATTGGTCACTACATCTTCCCGGAATACATTATGCACATCAAAGGTATGACTCATTGGCTCTACCCCGTCCGTATCTAATTCGTTTAATTTTCCCACATATGCCAGCATATCACTCATATCTTTTTTTGCCTGTTCCTTTTCCTCCTCGGAAAGCTCCAGCTTTGCAAGAATGCCCACATATTCAATTGTTTCATCTGTAATTGTCATCTAAAACTGCCTCCTCCTTCTGTTTCCTGAATCACAGGTTCTGCCTGTTTCATTCTTTCCCTGATCCTTTCTTTTCAAACACATGCTTTAGTGCCTGCAGTCCTAATATGATAATACCACCTGCCAGGAAAAATAAAAACCCAAAGCTTTGCCATGACAATGGTGCAACCGGCGTACTAATTGCGGTGGGTCCCATAATAATTGCGTAAAAGGAACCCAGCATCATCCCAACAATAAAATACATCATGGCACTTCGATGCCGTTCCAGACCATACCGCAAGGCTTTTACAATGGTAAAGATGCCAGTCAGCACACCACAGCCAAAAATAAACAATGCCGGTATATAGGAAAAATCCATGGTTAAAAATCCTTTAATGGCCATCATGATCGGTTGATAAATTCCAAAAACCAGCATAATCGTGGAGCCTGATATTCCCGGAAGCACCATAGCCGAAATCGCACACATGGCAGCTACAAACAAATAAACACACAATCCGAAATTCAATCCGGATATGCGCAGGTCTACAGCTCCCCTCATAAACGCATGCTTGGAAAAATAAGTAATTCCAACCACTAATAAAATCCCCAAAAGGGCAAATACAAGATTCTTATATTTGCCCTGAAAGGATTCTTTTTCTTCCATAATAATAAGCGGTATTGCAAACAATATAAATCCAATAAACAAAGAACTGATTTGATAAATATGACTTTCAAATATACTGGTAATCACCATGGCCGCAGCTGCCATACCAATCACCCAGCCAATGCCCAGCTTAATCAGAAATAGAATTGCCGCTTTTCTTTTTTCTTTATCCTTACTGACGATATTATTCAATGAGTTAATAAAATCATCATATAATCCTAAAATGAATGCTATGGTTCCACCGGATACTCCCGGGACACTGTCTGCCAGCGCCATAAGAAATCCGCCTATCATTTTCATAATCATTGCTTATTTCCTTTCTGTTTCACTCACATTACCAACTGTGAGAAATGCTATCATGCATTGGTAAAGTCTGTCAAGTCTCACAACCTCTTTCTTAAGGATTTTATTCTCTTTTCGCTTATTTATGCCCTTTTTTGTTTATTACGTAAAATAGTATCCGGCTTAATACTAATCCAAGAAATACAAGGCCCGGTATAGCAGAATCCCCGGTTTGGGGCGTTTCCTCTTCTTTCCAGATACTGACACCTGCTACAACCGTTGCACCCTCCGTTGTCAGTTCCTCCGTCACCTGCATTTCCGTTGTGACCTCTGTGGTTGGTTCTACCGGCTTATTCGTTACATTCAGTTCAACCACCTGCTCCTCCTGGTCAATGCGAAACGGATAGTAAACCTTAGAAACCAGAAAACCGAATATACTTTTCACCTCAACAAAATAATAGCTTCCGTAATCCAGACTATCAACCTGTATTTCTCCCTGCCGGTCTGTTTTATAGCTTCCAATGAAATAATCACTTTCCTTCTGCTTTTTTCCATAATATGTTTCCGTATTATTTACAAACTGCCGATCCATTGGAGTCACTACCTCATCTGCCTTCTTAAACAATTCAAAAGTAACACCTTCTAACGGGTCGCCATTTTTTTCATTTATCTTTGTTAATATCACACGCCCGGTTAAAAATGCATTTTCCATAACGATTGTTTGAGGTTCCTCTGTATCCGCAACTACAAATTCAATATCTTCTGCCCATACATAACCTTCTAAAGGCTTTACTTCATGCAGGCGATAGCTGTGACCGATTTCTAAATCCTTTAAGCAATAAGCCTCCTTTGTCGTTACCCATTCATGGAGCAGCTGCTCTCCTTCAAACAGCTGCAGGGTAATCCCGGGTAAGTTTTCGTTTCTGTCTGATGACTTCTTTTCAATTAGTATTGTAGGAATCCGCTCTGTTATAATACCCAGATACCCATTCACCACCTGTTCTGTATTCCCCATATAAAATACCAGGTCCTGCGGTTCACTTTTATTCAGCAGGTAATTCAGATTACTTCCGGCAATGCTTCGACTCCAGGACAGCACCACCGGAGTATTCCGGTTGCTCATAGAACTTCTACTGAAAATCTTTACTGAGTTCCCCTGGTCATTCGGGCTGCCATCCGGATTACAGCGGAACCATTCCAGCCCCTCTGCTCCTGCCATCTGAAACATATCTAATCTTCCATTTTCATCTGTTACAATACCCTCATAGATATCTTTTTCCAAATTATATTTCAATTCCAAAACCGGTACCTGAGCCGGATTGTCACCGCAAAAGCCGGGCAGATCATAAAGATGATCTATTTCATTCTTAATTCTCTCACATTCTGCCAGATTCGCCCAGCCGGCATTACAGGTACGCAGAACCCCATCCCACGTAATACCACCGGTAGTTCCACTCCCCGGAGCATCTGAATTACAATCAATGTAATACCAGATCATTAACTGGGTGGCATTATACAATTGAAAGTTCTGAAAGGTGCAGTCTCCGGTATTTCTCACATTATATCCGCCTTCTCCATCTCTCGGAGCATATTTCATTGCTGCACAGCCTAATACCTGTGATATTTTTATTTTCTGCCGCTCATTCAGCCGCTGATAGGCTTCTGCCGAGCAGGTTTCAATTACATTGCCGCTGGATAATTGAGAGCCATACTGAATACAAAACACCGTATTGACATTTTCATCCCGCAGATAAATAATCTGTGGAGCCTGCAATCCTCCATCCGTACTATTGTAGTATACGGTCATGGGCTGAGAGGATGCACCACCCTCCGATGACCAGACATTCAGACAGGATACCCGGTTCCCATCGGCAACCCGTAACACAGGCACCTGCGGCTCCGGTTCCTGCCCGAAGGTCTGAAGTAGAAAAGATACGCTGGCTAAAATCATAATAATCATTCCTACCAGAATTATCATACATTGTTTCATAAGTTTTGATTTTTTCATTTGTTTTTTCCTTTCTATATCACATTACTTATTCCGGTTCTATAACCCCATTCCTTATTTTTTTATTCATCAACTCCTTTTGAAGTCTGCCTGCTTATTATCAAAAAATATGGGAAAGCTTCGGAGAATTCCGACATAGAAAGAATTCCTGCATACAAAGAATTCCTGCATCCTGCAGAAAGCATGCTGTAATTCCATGATTCATTTTACATTCTGAATTTTGTCTGATTCAAACCTTACTAAAATATAAAAAGATGTGATAATAAGAGCTTACGGAATGACTTCCAACTTACTTTGGATAGTTCCAAGCAATCTTATTATACACATCTTGTCTTAATTTGTAAATAATTTTATAGTTATTTTATTTTTGTGTAATCCGACCTCAGGACTCCTTACCTGCTCCTGTTAT
>JAIECC010000365.1 GCA_029068665.1 Lachnospiraceae bacterium | reverse complement strand
TAAAACAATTATTAAAAAGTGATAAAGATAAAATATTTGTTGCCTTGATTGATAACATCGTTGTTGGATATGTTCACGCTAATGATTATGATTTGATTTATGCCCCACATATGAAAAATATAATGGGAATTGCCGTTTCAAGTAACTTTAAGAAAAAAGGTATAGGCAGGGCATTGTTATCTGCAGTGGAAGATTGGGCAAAAAAAAGTGGTGCAGGTGGTGTTCGTTTGGTTTCCGGAGCAACGAGAATAGGTGCACATGAATTTTATCGTCATTGCGGATATAGTGGAGATAAGCAACAAATCAATTTCAAGAAAATGTTTTAACTACATACACATTTTCGCTCATGAACATATACTAAAATCCGCAATAACATTTGACAGATTGCTGAAGGAGTTTACGTCGTATTTGTGTGGACATAGCAACGAGGAATACAAAAAAGAAAAGTTGCTGACACATATCAGGATTGGTGCAGGTTCATAATTCAACATTGCTTTAGATTTGTATATCTTTTACATGGTAAATGTCATATTATACTCACTGCTGCTCCGTTTCGGTATATACTTTTATGTCAGAACCAGAACTTATAGTTTGTGTTTTCAGGCAGGGTCAGTGAATGCCCTGCTGTGCAGTCTGAGTATTATGCATTTGTTCATGTCTGCATTTTATGGAACTGTAACTGCCTTGGCAGCGGCTGGCGATGATGAACAGGTTTCACGAAGACCTTAGAAGCACGTTGGTACTTAGGTGCGGTATTGTCGCACCTTATGTACCGTTACGTGCTGGCAGGAGCGAAACTTGTCGCAAGGAGGGACCCATCGAAGATGGGAGGATGCCTTACGACCTACGTGCGCATCAGCGCACTACCCCAAAGCACGAATGTGCTTAGCGTGTCTTTGTGAAACCTGTTCATCATCGCCAGCCGTGGTAGCAGGATAGTACACATAATAAGAGCCATGCACCCGGACAGAAAACCGGAGGCATGGCTCTTATAAATTACATATTTAGATTGTATGTTGACAAATTATAAAGCGTTAACCAGCTTCTTTAATGCATCAAGTGCTTCATCCGGAAGCTTGTCATATCCACTCTTCTTGGTTGCAAAGCCTTCTACTGCATCAACACGGTTCTGCATAGCACTCTTTAACTGTGCCTTGTAATCTGCATCATTTAAGTCAGGAGTAAAGCCTTCCCAATCCATGATCTCGATATCAGCAAATGGACCCCATTGTGTAAAGGTTGCCTTGCCTTCTACGATGGTCTCTAAGATACCCAGGGTATCCTTCGGCTGAACCTTCTTGCCCATGAAATCACCGGTATTGATGATGTAGCAGTCTACGTTCTTTTCTTCAACCAACTTCTTGAACTTCACATAGTCATTTACTAATGGATAAGTCCGGAATGGGTTAGCATAAGGTACGATACGAAGTGCATTTAAGTCAGTACCTGCAGCAACACGCTCAGCAGTAGAGGTCTTGGTTGCCAGTGTAGCACCCATAACAGATGCAAGAGCAGCACCCTTCAACTTAACTACCGGCGGAATGGTAGGATCCTTCATGATCCAGAAAATAGCATTAACAGGAGCGTCAATCTTATCTACCCGGTTTGGTGACCACAGCTTAGACTTGATCGCACGACCGTTACCATTTCTGATATCTTCGGTAACTAACTGAATCTTGCCATCCTCGTCCATGGTAGCAGAACAGTTCTGGCAGGATAATAAATACTGGTTATCCGGACATCCGGTTGGATAATCAGAGGTCTTGTCAAAATAAGTAGGCTCCAATGCGATAGAAGCACAGGTATCTGTGTTGATGATAAATGCATCATCATGCAATACCTTGATTTCATACTTTCCACCATGTTTTGCATGAGTAAGAGTAGACTTACCGGAACCGGATAATCCGTATACGGATGCAACATACTTGCTTCCATCCGGTAATAAGTATTCTTTCTGTCCGCCATGGCAGGATGCATAACCATTACGGTTTGCAATTGCCCAAGCCATTGTTAAAGTACCCTTCTTGTGCTCGCCGAAATACTTCATACCAAGAATTGCAGCACAGTTCTCATCTGTATCAAAATAGCAAAGAGTAAGCGGATCACTTAAGCAGCTATAATCAACATCCGGGCTCTCGGTAGGTGTCCACTGTGGATCAGAGAAAATATAAATATCTGCTTCCTTACCATCGCCAACCGGCTTAGAGTTCTTATACATCTTAACATATTCATCAGACATATACTGGAAGTTCAGCATCCAGTTATAAAGTAAGTTCTCTTCTCCTTCCGGAATCAATAAATGAGCCTTTACCATGAATTCAGGATCAAGACCTACGAAACAGGTTGCATGATATAAGGTCTCCCAGCGAGTCTTATAAACAGCATCCATAACTACCTTATCCAGTTTGGCATCATCAACACCAGGCTCGCCCTTGATACGGCGTGCAGCAGCATAACGGCCGGTTACAGCACCATCATTGAATAATAATACCTTGGCATCTGCATCTAAACCGAATTCTTCGCCTCTGTAAACAGGCATATCCGTAACAATTGTTCCAGGAGAATTCTTAGCAAGGTTGTAAGCTTCTTTCAAGGTGTTAACCTTTACTACATTGTTACCGTAGAAAGCAGCTTCGATAATGGAACGGGTCTTAGAAAATCCCACTTTACCTTTGCCAATTTCTTCCAGTTTGTAATTTGCTTTTGTTGACATGTTCTGTTCCTCCTAATTTTAGTATATTTTTTACTGTTGAGAAGGGAAAATACCTTCAGAAATGAATCTAATCAACAGTGAAACTCTTGATAAAACCAAGTAGCAAAAGCTTCCTAGTCAACCAAGTTAAAGTATATCGGTTTCCCGTCAACGTGTCAACCTAAAGATTCACGAAATCAGTCCTCTTTTTCGCAATACCCGCTTCTCAATAACTGAAAAAATGCACTTATCAATCAAAATTCCAACTAATACAATTACAATCATAACAAGCATTACCTGGTCAATATCTGCCAGGTCCCGTCCGGTGATCAGAGTCTGGCCCAGACCAATAGAGGCAGTCATGACTTCGCCGGACATCAAGGCACGCCAGGCAAAGGACCAGCCCTGTTTCAGCCCGGTGATTAATTCCGGCAGGCTTGCAGGAAGCACCACATGAAGATATAATTGCCGTTTACTGGCCCCCATGGTAAGGGCTGCTTTTGTATAAATGGGCAGAACATTCTTTATGGCATTGTCCACAGATATGGCAATGCTGAAGGCTGTTCCCATGACAACAACAAATAATATTGCTTCTGTGGATAATCCAAACCAGAGAATGGAAAATGGAACCCAGCATATACTTGGCAGGGTCTGTATTCCCAGGACAAGGGGTTTCAGGTTTTTCTGCAGATATGGAAAATGATGAATCAGCAGTCCCAAGATGGCTCCGATCACAACGGCAATGGCATATCCTTCAATGCCACGCAGCAGGGAATAGCCGGTTGCTTCAAACAAGGTTCCGTTCTTGCAAAGCCGGATAAAGGTTTCCCCCACTCCAATGGGAGAAGGGAGGGCATAGGCCTTGAATACCTCCAGCACATCTACAAAAATCCAGTAGATTCCCTGCCAGGCACAAATCAGCAGAATCAGAAAAATTATAATGCTCATTCTACGCTATCCTCCTTAATTTCATCCAGAATACGGTGTCTGTAGTTTACAAAGTCCGGATCATAGACCTGACGGGGACGCTCAAGCTGAATCGGAATAATATCTGCAATCTGACCGGTTTTTGCCGACAGAACAACTACCCGGTCTGCAAGATAGACTGCTTCTTCCGCGCTGTGAGTGATAAACAAAATCGTCCGCTTGGTTTCCATCCAGATTCGCTGCAGTTCGGTACGAAGCTGGTTGGAGGTCTGTTTATCCAAAGCAGAAAAAGGTTCATCCATCAGGAGAATCTTGGAATCCATGGTCAGTGCTCTGGCAAGGGCAACCCGCTGCCGCATACCGCCGGAAATCTGATGAATCAGATAATCCTTACAGTCCAGAAGATGAACCATATCCAGATAGTAAAGAGCCTTTTCCTCCTGCACCTCTTTGGGAACGCCGGACATTTTCATTCCGAACTTCACGTTGTCTATCACATTCAGCCACGGAAACAGACCATGCTCCTGAAACATAACAGTCCGGTCAGCACCGGGACCTGTAATCGGTGCATCATCCAATAAAATTTCACCGTCTGTAGGCTTGTCCAGACCTGCAACCAGATTTAGCAGAGTGCTCTTTCCACAGCCGGATGTACCTACAATGCATACAAATTCACCGGTTGCGATTTCCAGATTGATGTCATTTAAAGTAGCAGACTCATTATTATCAAAGTGTTTATGTAATCCCTTAATTTCTAACGACATAATTCACCTCAATTCTCCACATATAACCCATCATCAGGTAATTCGTCAATAAAGCCCTGCTCCAGACTGATATCTGCAAACCGGGAAATGGAAGCCTTGTTTAATTCGCTGCTTACTCCAATTCGGGTGAAAGCTTCCGTAAGAATAGCTGTATCAATGGATTTACCGGTTGCGTCCTCCAGTTCCTGATTAATAATCTGAAGACATTTGCTTTGCTCTGTATTGATTCGTTCCGTAGCTGCTTCATGCTCTTTTAAGAACTGCTCCACAAGCTCCGGATGCTCTTCCATAAATTCTTTCCGTACTACCACCACTGCAACATCATAATCCCCTTCGTAATATATGGTGTCGTAATCCATTAGCAGCTCTGCATTATTGGCAAGCAAGGTTGCACCCCATGGTTCTGGTACTAATGCTGCATCTATATCCTCATTATTCATGGTATTTGCCACATCTGCATTGGCAACTGCCGCAACCGTAACGGTGCCCCCATCAGTTACAGGTGCCAAGCCGTTCTCGGAAAGAAGGTTCAGCAGGCATAAGTGCTGGGTGTTACCAATCTGAGGAATGGCAACGATTTTTCCGGACAGGTCGGATACGCTGTTAATGTCAGAGCCCTCCCGCTTTACAAGAACGGCACCACCCTTGGAGGCGCTTGAGAGGATCTGAACATCTCCGCTGGATTTTACGTTAGCCGTAATGGCAGGTACCGGGCCGATGTAGCCGATGTCAATATTGCCGGAAAACAATGCTTCCACTTCAGCAGGACCGGCATTAAAAGCAGTCCAGGTAACTGTAGCAGTGTCACCGTAGCGTTCCTCCAGACTTCCCTCTGCCTTCATAAGCAGGGCCTGGGGATGTGTAATATTATTAAAATAACCAATATGTACTTCCGGAGCTTGATCCGGATTATTTCCACAGCCGGCAAGTCCCAGGATGAGGGTAAAAATGGTAGCCGCCGCCAATAGTTTTTTAAATTTTCTCATGTCGTTTACCTCGCAGTGTTTTTTGATTTGTAAATAATTGATGTCAAGTGTTCGAAAAGTAGTTTACATGTTTTGTCTCCGTGTGGCAACTAATGATATGAAAACGTTTGCAATTGACATTCCATAAAGATTGGGATAATCTTATACAATAAGAGATATAATATGCTAAAATAATTGACAACGTTTTCACTTCAAAGAAAGGACAAAGCAGGAAGATTTCCAACAAGGAGGAAAGATATGTCATTAAAAAAAATCGCAGAGCTGGCCGGTACTTCTGTTTCAA
>JAIECC010000364.1 GCA_029068665.1 Lachnospiraceae bacterium | reverse complement strand
TGGGGTATATGTTTTAATTCACATTTTTTTATCTCCTTTCAACTATACCTTTTTGTTATGACGCTTGCGTTGCGTATAAATATCAATCATTTCGTTAATGAAGTTCTTTTCACTAGGCTACTTTCGGACATCCACTCAACTAACCTCAGACTTCGCTTCACTCGTCTTCGCTAAGTTTCGGGATGGGCTTTCGCACTAACCTCGAACTCCGTTCTCGCTAAGTGCTCAATGCCTACAATCCTTCAAAGATCTCAATATCCTTGCTGTCTGCGGTTAACTGAACGATTGCTTTCTTGGTCTTGGCGGTCTTGCCGTAAACCATTCCACGTCTCTTGGTCTTACCATCATAATTCATGGTATTTACCTTAGCAACCTTTGTTCCTTCGAACATCTTCTCAACTGCTTCCTTTACCTGAGACTTGGTTGCATCCGGATGAACAAGGAATGTGTATTTCTTTTCAGCCATTGCATTCATACTCTTTTCTGTTACAACCGGCTTTAAGATTACGTCATAATATTTAATGTCTGCCATTATGCGTACACCTCCTCAATTGCTGCTACTGCATCCTTAGTCAGAACTAAGGTATCATACTTTAATATATCGTATACGTTGATCTCATTTGTTGTGGCAGTCTTTACTGTCGGGATATTGTTTGCAGAAAGAACCACATTCTTTTCTACATCCTTTGTTACCACCAGTGCCTTAGCTGCCTTTAAGTTGTCCATAATCTCAACAAATTTCTTTGTCTTGATTTCGTCCATCTTAAGTTCATCTAACACAATTAATTTCTCTTCCTGAACCTTAGAGGTCAAAACAGACTTCATAGCTAACTGCTTTTCCTTTTTGTTCATCTTTACAGAGTAATCTCTTGGCTTTGGTGCAAATACAACACCACCGCCGGTCCACTGTGGAGAACGTGTTGAGCCCTGTCTTGCATGACCGGTTCCCTTCTGTCTCCAAGGTTTTTTACCACCACCGGAAACTTCTGAACGGGTTTTTGCACTCTGAGTTCCCTGACGACGGTTTGCAAGCTGTCCAACCACAGCCATATGCACTAAATGTTCATTTATTTCAACACCGAATACAGAATCATTAAGTTCTAACTTATCTACTTCTTTTCCTTCGATGTTATAAACTGCTACTGATGCCATCTAAAGCTCCTCCTTCCTCAGTCTTATTTACCGACCTTTACTGTTTCCTTAAGCATTACTAATGACTTCTTAGGTCCCGGTACAGAACCCTTTACTAAAATGACATTGTTGTCTAAATCTATCTTAACGATTTCAAGATTCTGAACGGTTACTCTTACTGCTCCCATGTGTCCCGGCATTTTCTTGCCCTTGAATACACGTCCCGGAGTTGTAGCAGAACCATTGGAACCTGCATGGTTGTGATACTTAGAACCGTGAGCTGCAGGACCGGAACGCATGCCATAACGCTTAATACCGCCTGCGTATCCTTTACCCTTTGACGTTGCGGTTGCATCAACCTTATCGCCTTCTGCGAAGATATCTGCCTTAATCTCACTACCAATTTCGTATTCTTCAGCATTATCTAATCTGAATTCTCTTACATATCGTTTCGGTGTTGTACCAGCCTTCTTAAAATGACCGGTCTCTGCCTTTGTGGCACCATGTGGATTGACAATCACCTTTTTGCCAGCCACATCCCGATTCACGATTCGCTCTTTCTTCTCACCAAAACCAACCTGTACTGCACTGTAACCATCGTTCTCAGCAGTTTTTACCTGTGTAACAACACATGGTCCGGCCTGAAGAACAGTAACCGGTGTCAATACACCATCTTCATTGAAGATCTGAGTCATACCAATTTTTGTTGCCAAAATTGCTTTCTTCATTTTTTCTTTCCTCCTAATTAATCTACAGCGGATTGCATTTGCAATCATACTAAATTCATTGGGGCTTCCAACTTATTAGATACCGCATTCCTACTTCATCTTTACGTCGATGTAAACGCCAGCAGACATATCCATTTTCTGTAATGCATCGATTGTCTTCTGGGTTGGCTGAATCACATCAATCAGTCTCTTATGAGTTCTTTGCTCAAACTGCTCTCTGGAATCCTTATACTTGTGAACTGCCCGTAAGATTGTGATCTTTTCAACCTTCGTTGGCATCGGTACAGGTCCACTCACCTTTGCTCCTGTCTTTTTTACAGTTTCGATGATGTTCTTTGCAGCCTGATCAATTAACTGATGATCATACGCCTTGAGTGTAATTCTCATTACTTGACTTGCCATAAAAAAAGCCGCCTCCTTTTCGCACTTAATTAGTACGACAAGTGGTGACTGTACACATTCCCGTGTGTTTCATAATTATACTCACACGTCATTTCTACTTTTCGTAGATGGTTCATATCGTACAGTGACTTGTCGCCAGTTTCCTAACTTGACATTCGCTCCACGGAAAACCTGCAACTAATATGTGCAGCAACCTCACGCTTCTACGCTATCAATGTCACAGCAAGGGTTATTATACTGCAACCATCTACGAAATGCAAGCTTTTTTTATTGTTTTATTTGCAATTTGTGCAATCCTTCATCCATGTCCATTCATAAGCAGTCCTTCTAATTGATATAATCATAAAGATCAATAAATACCGAAGAAAATAAATTCAAGAGCAATACTACAAATGGCAATAAAGCAAGTATGATTCCTATAATTGACATAATCTTTGCAGACTTATCCGTATTTTTCAGGCAAAGACACCAGATACCCGTTACTATGGCAGTCAGTGATAATATGTAACTCATGCCGCAACAGCACATCAGATTAGCAGCAATGGCAGTACACAGACTTACAACGCCCAGAGAAGTACCATCCTTTTTATCATCCATCTTTTTCGCTTTTGGCTCCGGTCCCTGGCCAAAATCATAGTAGGGATCCAATTGATAGTTGACATAATGCGGGTCATTTAAATCAATTTCTGTTGTCATACCCGGAAACTGTTCATACCCCTCGGAGCTTTCCTGCTTCAATACAGGAGTAACTCCGGCAGTATCATTTTCATAAATAACTTCCGGCTCAGAAGACTCAGAAGAAGGTTCCCTATATATCTCTATAATCTCTTCATCAACATCTTCATCAATATCCTCATCCTCCAGTTCATACTCCTCATCTACCGGTGTCTGAAAAAACACCAGATCATCCGGATCACCATCGTAGCTTTCAATGATATTATTCTTCTCCTGGTTTTCGCTCATTTTCCTTCTCCTCTTTTAAAATCAACTGATATAATGTTGGTTTCACTTCTAAAGTACGGATCAATTCCTCCGCTTCCTGTAATGCTTCCTGTCTTTTGCCTTTGGACTGGTTTCCCCGTACTGCCCGTATCAATATATTCTTGGGGGAATGTTCCAGATCAATAAACTCCAACAGCTGTGTCCGGTAACCGCAGTATTCCAGCAGATTCCCACGAACCGCATCTGTCATTAATGCTGCTGTCCGCTCCTTAATAATTCCATACCGGGAAAGAATCGGCAGCGTTCCGGACTGCATCTGTTGATTCCATTCATGCTGGCAGCAGGGTACGGATAATATAACTTTTGTTTTCCACTGTATGGCATGATATAAGGCATAGTCTGTTGCCGTATCACAGGCATGTAAGGTGATTACCATGTGAACCGGTTCCAAAGTATGATAACCGTTAATATCTCCAAGTTCAAATTTCAAATTATCATAATGATACTTCTTTGCTGTTTCCCTGCATCTTCGAATAACATCCTCTTTCAAATCCAGACCGGTTATCGTTACCTGGAGCTTTTTCACTTCTACCAGATAGTAATATAATAAGAAGGTCAGATACGACTTTCCACAGCCAAAGTCAATAATATTCAGATGCTCATCGGGCAATTCCTTTAATACGTCCTCCACCAGTTCCAAATAGCGGTTAATCTGTCGATATTTGTCGTATTTGGAGCGTACCACCTTGCCTTCCTTTGTGAAAATCCCCATATCAACCAACGGCGGAATCACTATACCTTC
>JAIECC010000363.1 GCA_029068665.1 Lachnospiraceae bacterium | reverse complement strand
TTTCAGAATCTGGTCAATGCTTCGGATCAGACGTTCCATGCGTTCCTTCTTTGCAATCAGCATCCCTCGTTGCATTTCCAGTATTTGGTTTCTGTCAAGAGCCGGATTTTCAATCACAGACTGAATCTCCTTCAGCGGAATATCAAATTCACGAAAAAACAGTATCTGCCTTAGTATTTCTAATGCGTCCTCATCATAAAGTCGGTATCCGGCTTCACTTTTATCGGTGGGTTTTAATAAACCGATTTCGTCATAATAGCGAAGTGTCCGTGCACTGACACCCGTTAATTCCGCGATTTCCTTTATGGTCTTCATCCTGTATGACCTCCTTTGCTCCTGATAAGACTACTGTAAACCTTGACGTACCGAGAAGGTCAATGGGAATTTTAAAATTTTTATAATTTTCATCGGTCCTGTATCCGCTTGAATTTCTTCTCGATCTCCGTTTCCGTCACAGCAATAATGGTCGGTCTTCCATGCGGGCAGTTATAAGGATTCTCCAGTTGCAGAAGCTGGTCGATCAAAGCATCTGCCTCCTGTGTACTAAGAGACATATTCCCCTTGACCGCCGCCTTACACGCCATAGTAGCAATCTTATAAATGAATAAATCCATATTCAAATGATTTCCTTCCTCCATAAGAGAATCAATGAAATCAATAAAGATATCCTGTGCAGCTAATCCATAGGTTTCCAATGGCACGGAACGCAGCATATACTCTTTTCCTCCAAAGCTTTCCATCTGAAAGCCCATATCCGCAAAAAACTGCTGATGCTCCTGCAGCACCTCCAACTGTCTCGGATTGACAGAAATAACCAGTGGTGGATTTACCTGCTGAGAAAGGACTTCCCGGTTCTGATACTGCCGCATTAGCTTTTCATACATCACCTTCTCATGGGCAGCATGCTGATCCATAATAAACAGACTATTCTCATATTCAATGAGCCAGTAGGTTCGAAACAATTGACCAATCAATCGATGCTTTGGCCTTGCTTCTTCAGACAAGAAACCGGAAGAGAAAAATGACATCTGCTCTCCCTTCGGAGTTGATGGAGAAGCCACAGAAGGACTTGTGGTGTCATTCCCCTCTTCTGCTGTTTTTTCAACTACTGCTTCCCCTTCTCCGGATTTTATTGGGGACGGCACTGATTCCTTTTTTGAATCATTTGTTGACATAATATTATTATTGTATTCATTTTCTTCTCTGACAAGGGCAACCGCTGACTCATTTTTTCTGATATATGACTGTCCGGTACTGTCCGCCACCGGACGGTTGCTTTGTAGTTCTGCCTGCATTTGTGCTTTCCGCTTCACTTCAAAAGGCTCCGGTGCAGAGCTGCCTTTTCCCATTGAGACTTTTTTTCCCTTTTCCGGTGCCTTACTCACCTCCGGTATTAATTCCTTTTGTAGCAATACAGCCCGGATTTCCTCAAAGATGAATTTATATAACTCTTCTCCCCGGCTATACCGCATTTCCATCTTTCTTGGATGCACATTAACATCCAGTAACTTAGAGTCCACTTCTAAATTCAGCACCACAAAAGGAAATTTATGTACCATGACAAAGGTCTTATAGGCTTCTTCAATGGCCTTGGTAATAATGGGACTTTTAATATACCGTCCGTTCACAAAATAGTGTTCAAAGCTGCGGTTTCCTCTGGAAACATATGGCTTTGCCACAAAGCCGGAAATATGCATCTCCTCCCGCCATGCATCAATCGGCATCAGATTTCCGGAAATATCTCTGCCGTAAATATGATAAATAATATCCCGGATATTACCATTTCCGGAGGTATTCAGCTTATTCTGACCATTATTTACGAATTTAAAAGAAATATCCGGCCGGGACATGGCAATCTGCTCCACCAGTTCATTAATGTATCCGCCTTCCGTCATAGCGGTTTTCAAGAATTTCCGTCTGGCAGGGGTATTATAGAACAGATTCCGGACGATAAAAGTAGTCCCTTCCGGACAGCCGATTTCCTCCTTGGTCTGCTCCACACCTCCATGGATTTCATAACGAACACCGGTTAAGGAATCACTGGTCTTGGTAATCAGCTCTACCTGTGCCACTGCGGCAATACTGGATAGAGCTTCGCCCCGGAAGCCTAAGGAGCTTGCGGTCAATAAATCCTCAATACTGGTAATCTTGCTGGTGGCATGGCGCAAAAATGCAGTCTCTACCTCCTCTGCCGGAATGCCGCAGCCATTATCCGTAATCCGGATAAAGGAAATGCCGCCTTCCTTAATCTCAATGGTAATGGCATTTGCACCGGAATCAATAGCATTTTCCACTAACTCCTTCACAACAGAGGCTGGACGCTCTACCACTTCACCTGCCGCTATTTTATCAATTGTATGCTGGTCAAGAACCTGTATCATGCTGTAACTCCTTTAGTTTTTGAATCACTTTTTGTCTGTTTTCTTCTGTTATATGGCTATATGTATTTGTATGCTCCATACAATCAATTGCCTGGGCTTCTTCTCCCAAATATGCAAGGATAAATGCTTTTATATACAAAGATTCCGGTGCCATCATGGAATAATAGGTCAATGCTTTTGTGTTCTTCTGCTGTTCTATCCTGGCGTTCAATTCCATAAGAATGGATTCCATAGAGTGAATTGACTGAAAGAAGTTCCGAATGTCCGGGCAGGTTTGTTTCCACACTGCCCGAATCCATTTCTCTAATTGACGAACGGAATCTCCATGCATAGGAATCAGATATTTTTTCCATTGCTCTCCGGGGGCCAGTTCAACAAATGGCTTTGGCTTATCCCGAAATTGTGCTTTTATCTGCTTCTCTGTCCGAAAATACCGAAAGCGGTTTGACTTGAGTTCCGGTAGAAAGTCAAAATTATAGCCCCATTCCAGGATTCCCTGGTCTCCC
The DNA here is from genome assembly GCA_029068665.1 of Lachnospiraceae bacterium. GTDB lineage: Bacteria > Bacillota > Clostridia > Lachnospirales > Lachnospiraceae > CAG-632. The sequence goes on along the minus strand of JAIECC010000363.1, from coordinate 178 downwards.
TTTAACATAAAAATAGATATGACCTTCCGCATATGCTGCTCCCATGGACCATACCAGACATAAGCACCATTGTACTGCATGTCAAAACAATCCTGAATCAATGGAGAAAGATAATAATCCAAATGATTTTTAACAGCAATGGCTCCGTCTGAACTGAATGCTTCCATATAGATGATAT
>JAIECC010000362.1 GCA_029068665.1 Lachnospiraceae bacterium | reverse complement strand
TGCTGAAAGGGAAAAACTCAAATGCTGCGCCTCAATCATATGTTCAAGCAATACCGCTGCTGTATGATCAATCACCATAGCAATAATCGCAATCATCTTAACGGTACTACCGGAAATTCCTTTCATTTCTTGTGTGCCAACTGCTTCCACTTATGCTCTCCTCTTCATCTATGTCTGACAATCAACGGATTAAGTGCAAATAATTTTCCTATATCTGCATACATTGTTTATCATAATACTTCTTTCAAATCCTGTCAATTTTCGAATATGCACTATAGACCAAAACAGATATGATTCCCAATAGCCGGAATCATATCTGTTTCTAACATTATCGTGCCATTAAGTTTCCCTGCTCCACATCAATGACTATCTCCTGGTTCACCCCCAGCTGATCTCCCAGAATCATTCTGGCTACCAATGTCTCCACATTCTTCTGCAAATACCGTTTCAAAGGCCTTGCTCCATAAACCGGATCATAACCATGCTCCGTAATAAAAGCTTTTGCTTCCGGTGTCAGTGAAATTCGAAGTTCTCTGTCTGCCAGCCTTTGATTCAGGTCTGCAACCAGTAAATCTACAATGCCGCCAATATTTTCCCGGGTCAATGGCTTGAATAAAATGGTTTCATCCAATCGGTTCAAAAACTCCGGTCGGAAATGTGCCCGCAGCTCATTCATAACGAATGCCTGAGTGTCCGGCTTAATATTTCCCATTTCATCAATACCTTCCAGCAGATATTGAGAGCCGATATTAGAGGTCATAATTAAAATGGTGTTCTTAAAATCAACGGTCTTGCCTTTGGAATCCGTAATCCGGCCATCATCCAATACCTGTAATAATACGTTAAATACATCCGGATGCGCCTTTTCCACCTCGTCAAACAAAACAACCGAGTACGGTTTCCTTCGAACCGCTTCCGTCAGCTGCCCGCCCTCATCATAGCCCACATAGCCCGGAGGAGCTCCGATCAGACGTGCTACCGAATGCTTTTCCATATATTCACTCATATCAATTCGTACCATATTGGCTTCATTATCAAATAAACTGGCGGCCAGAGTTTTCGCAAGCTCTGTTTTACCCACACCTGTTGGTCCTAAGAATAAGAAAGAGCCAATGGGTTTGTCCGGGTCCTTGATTCCTGCCTTCGAACGGATAATCGACTCACTGACCAAGGAAACCGCTTCATCCTGCCCTACCACACGCTTATGCAGCTCTTTATCCAGATGCAGGGTCTTATTCCTCTCACTTTCCGTCAGCTTTGCAACCGGAATTCCGGTCCAGCGGGAAATGATTTTTGCTATTTCCTCATCTGTTACACTTTCATGTACCAGAGTATGCTCCTCCGTCTTTAACCGCTCTTCTTCTTTTGCCAGTTCCTGCTGCAGCTGAGGCAGTTTTCCATATTGTAATTCTGCCGCTTTATTCAAGTCATAATTCCGCTGTGCAATCTGAATCTGATTATTCAGAGATTCAATTTCTTCCCGGAGCCTGGTGACCTGCTCCACTTCCTGCTTTTCCTTTTCCCAATCTGCTTTGGCATTGGCAAAGATATCTTTCATTTCCGCCAATTCCTGCTGCAGTTCCTCCAGCCGCTCCCGGCTTAGGCGGTCATCCTCTTTTTTCAAGGCCGCCTCTTCTATCTCCATCTGCATGATTTTGCGGGACATATCATCCAATTCCATCGGCATGGAATCCAGCTCTGTCTTAATCAGAGCACAGGCTTCATCCACCAGGTCAATGGCCTTATCCGGCAGGAACCGGTCCGTAATATACCGATTGGACAAGGTTGCCGCTGAAACCAAGGCGCCATCTGTAATCTTTACACCATGGAATACCTCATACCGCTCTTTTAATCCTCTCAAGATAGAAATCGTATCTTCTACTGTAGGCTCATTGACCAGAACCGGCTGGAATCTCCGTTCCAGTGCAGCATCCTTTTCAATATACTGGCGGTACTCATCTAAGGTAGTGGCACCAATACAATGCAGTTCTCCTCTTGCCAGCATGGGCTTCAGCATATTGCCCGCATCCATGGCGCCATCCGTCTTGCCGGCACCTACGATGGTATGAAGTTCATCAATAAAGAGAATAATCCTTCCTTCACTTTTCTTTACTTCATCCAATACTGCTTTTAACCGTTCTTCGAATTCTCCCCGGTACTTGGCACCTGCCAGCAATGCACCCATATCCAGTGCATACACCTGCTTATTTTTTAATCCATCGGGAACGTCTCCCCGGACAATCCGCTGTGCCAGTCCCTCTACAGCCGCCGTCTTACCCACACCGGGTTCCCCGATCAATACCGGATTGTTCTTGGTCTTACGGGACAGAATCCGGATAATATTTCGAATCTCAGAATCCCGCCCAATCACCGGGTCCAGCTTTTGTTGTCGGGCACGTTCCACCAGGTCGTAACCATATTTGGCAAGACTGTCGTAGGTTGCCTCCGGATTGTCGCTTTCCACCTTTTGATTTCCACGGACACTTGCCAGCACCTTCAGGAAATTATCTCTGTTAATCTTATACTTTTGAAAAATTCCCCGTACCGTCTTATTGGCCTTTTTTATCATGGCAAGAAAAATATGCTCTACCGAAATATAGGAATCACCCATTTGCTTGGATTCATTCTCTGCATCCATTAAAGTCATTGTAAATTCCCGGCTCATATATACATCACTGCTGCCGGTCACCTTTGGACGATATGCCACTGCCCGCTCACACTCTCCGGTAAACATAGACAGGTCAATACCCATTTTTTCAATTAACTTTCCTATCAGACAGTCATCAACCGTAATCATACTCAAAAGCAAATGCTCCTGATCAATTTCCTGATTATTATATTCATAGGCAAGTCTGGAACAATTTTCAATCACCTCTAATGATTTTTTTGTAAACTTTTCAGCATCCATAACTCATACCTCCTGTTCTATAGCCCTCAGGATACCCTATCCTATGTTCTATTT
>JAIECC010000361.1 GCA_029068665.1 Lachnospiraceae bacterium | reverse complement strand
CGGACAATCTAATGTAAACATACTATTACATAATAAACAGGAAGATTCTGTTTGTCAATGTCTTTTTTTGATTTCGGTATATTTTCCAGATAAAAACAAATACTGAACAGGAGGTGATGAAAATGCTTTCAATGCAGAGAACGGATCTGGCGGTGGAGCTTCGGGAGGAGCTGGATTCTCAGGAAATGGTACCAGGTGTACATGTATCAACGAAGATTAACCGGGATAATGACATGAAGGAAACCCGAATTGTTATTGATTCCAAGCAGGGGGCGGATAAAATCGGAAAACCCATGGGAACTTATATTACCATAGAAAGTGAAGAACTGCGGTGCAGTGATGAGGAATATCATGAGCCAATGAGTGATTCCCTGTATCGGCATTTAAAAGGTATGCTGGGCAGTTATCGCCGGATTCTGGTTGCAGGTCTGGGTAACCGGGGGGTGACACCGGATGCATTGGGACCATTGGTAGTGGATAATCTTTATGTGACCAGACATCTTATGAAGGAGGATATCATACAATGTCCGTTTGAAATCAGTGCGATTTCTCCCGGAGTTATGGCCCAGACCGGAATGGAGACCCAGGAGATTCTTCAGGGAGTCATTCAGGAGGTACGGCCGGATGTACTGGTGGTAATCGATGCACTGGCGGCGGGAAATTCCAATCGTTTGAATAAAACGATTCAGCTGGCAGATACCGGGATTTCACCCGGCTCCGGTGTAGGGAATCACCGAAAGGCTATTACGGAGGAAACCATGGGAGTGAAGGTGATTGCGATTGGTGTGCCTACCGTTATTTCTGTTCCCGCAATTGTGGATGATGCCATGGATGTGATGCTGGAGGCCTTTGGACGAAACGGAACCAGACAGGCCATTGAGGAATTTACGGATGAAGAACGATACCAGCTTGCCTGTGAAATGGTAGAACCTTACCTTGCCAATATGTTCGTAACACCAAAAAATATTGATGAAGCCATAAAACGTATCAGTTTTACAATTTCCGAAGCCATAAATCGCTTACAGCATTCATACAATTAGATTATGAAAGAATGGATACAGACATTAGGACAATTGAATTTATGGAAGGGAAAAATCGAAAAATGGAAGGATGGACTCGTGCTGGGCATAGTTGTCTGGGCACTGATGTATCTGCTTCTGTTTTCTGGTGATGTTTTGATCCGGGGACTGTTTCCGGCTCTTTCTGTACAGAAGGAAATAAACTGGGAATGGATAGAAGGGCGTATCATGGAGGCATTGTTCCCGGTAGTGGTCTATAGTCATAATTATGGATATGGTTCTGAGAATCAGTATATGGGAAACGAGATACCGGATTACTATTATCAGGATGAAGAAACCAACAGTCCGGAGACCCTGCAGGCCTTAGAGGGTGACTTGGACAGTGTTCCCCAGACCACAGATGCCTTGGCCATTTCTACAGTTACTCCAGGACAGTCTCTTACCAGAGAGCAGTTATCTGACTTTCAATTTATGCTGGATCACTGCTATGTAGTGGATTCCACTACCTATGTGAATCGGGAGGAGATGAATGCAGATGCATTGTTGTCCATGGATATGACTATGCAGCAGGATAATTCGGATTATCAGATTCTGATTTATCATACCCACAGCTCTTCAGAAGCCTTTGTAGACAGCCGCCCAGGGGTATTGGAGGATACTCCTGTGGGGCTGGGAGATACCCTTACCGCCTTACTGGAGCAATATGGATATAAGGTCTATCATGACCGGACGGTTTATGATCAGATTGATGGAAAAATCGACCGGAACTATGCTTATACGGCTTCCGGAGAAGGAATCGACCGGATTCTGGCAGAGCATCCATCCATTGAAGTAGTGATTGATTTACATAGAGACGGAGTAAATGAGAATACCCATCTGGTAACGGAGATTAATGGAAAACCAACGGCTAAGATTATGTTTTTCAATGGTGTCAGCCGGACTACCAGCAATGGGGAATTGGAATACCTGGCTAATCCCAACCGTCAGGCAAATCTTGCTTTTAGTCTTCAGATGTATCTGGCAGGCAGCTCTGCATATGAGGATTTTCTGCGGCGAACCTATATAAAAGGGTATCAGTATAACCTGGACCGGAGACCAAAGGCAACCCTGATTGAAGTGGGAGGGCAGACCAATACATTAGAAGAAGCAAATAACGCTATGGAGCCTTTGGCGTATATTCTGGATCAGGTGCTGTCAGGAAAGGCATCCGACATCTGTGAATAGTGGAATGAGTGCTTCCGGTAAGACGGGCGGCAATACGAGGGAAGATTGACATTTGTGCCCTGTAGTGATACATTTCAAAATGGAAATGCTGACAGAAATTAGGAGTAAGGTCAGAAGAAGGATGGAGGAAGAGTTATGCGTTTAGAAGATACAGGAATGACAAGACAGGAAGTAAAAGATACTGTAGATCAATATATGCTTCGGATTGGGGAACGATTTGATCTGGTTGCCCAACAGGCAAAGGACATGTATGTATATGATGCGGATGGAACAGAATATCTGGATTTCTATGCGGGAATTGCCGTTAGTTCTGTTGGAAACTGCAATGAAGCAGTGGTAAAGGCAATTCAGGAGCAGGCAGCAGAGCTGATTCATGCTTCTCTTTATCCCTATTCCATACCACAGGCAAGGCTTGCCAAATTGATCTGTGAAACCATCGGAATGGACCGGATTTTTTTCCAGAACTCCGGTACGGAAGCCAATGAAGCCATGATTAAAATGGCTCGAAAGTATGGTGTGGAGAAATACGGACCGGAGCATTATCATATTATTACGGCAAAAAATAGCTTTCATGGAAGAACCTATGGTGCTTTAAGCGCTACCGGACAGCCGGATAACGGCTGTCAGATTGGCTATCATCCGATTCTGCCGGGATTTACTTATGCAGAATACAATAATCTGGAATCCTTCCGGCAGGCTTGTACAGAGAATACCATTGCAATCATGGTAGAACCGGTACAGGGCGAAGGCGGTGTATATCCGGCAGCACCGGAATTCCTTCAGGGATTGCGGGAGCTTTGTGATGAAAGAGGTATGCTCCTGCTCTTTGATGAGGTACAGACCGGCTGGGGACGCTGTGGAGATACGATGGCATATTTATCCTATGGTGTAAAGCCGGATATTGTAACGATGGCAAAGGCTATGGGAGGTGGTATGCCGATTGCTGCTATCTGTGCCACAGAGGAGGCGGCAAAAGGATTGAATCCCGGTTCCCATGGTTCTACTTATGGCGGTAATCCGGTTTGCTGTGCTGCTTCTTATGCGGCAATTCGGGAGATTCTGGACCGAAAGCTGCCGGAGCAGGCGAAAACCATAGGCGGTTATTTTATGGACAGGCTGAAAGAACTGCCGGGTGTGAAAGAGGTTCGTGGACGGGGCCTGTTGGTCGGTGTGGAGTTTGAGCAGCCCATTGCCCTTGATGTCAAGCATGGATGCTTTGACCATAAGCTGTTGATTACGGCAGTGAGTGAACATACGATCCGGATCATCCCACCGCTTACGATTGCTGAGAAAGAGTGCGATCAGGCATTGGAAATCCTGCAGAAAGTAGTTCGGGAATGCCTGCAGTAACTGGACAATATTCAGAAATGAGAATATAATATGACCTGAGGAGGAACCCGGCGAAACCGGGAAAAGTCCTCAGGTCGGCTTGTAGAAGCATATAAATATAGTATAATATTATAGATATAAGGGCAGGTATAATATATGAATATCGTAACAGATAATGTGTTGGAGCTGATTGGAGATACACCCATGATCAGCCTGAAGAAAACCACAGGACTGAATATTTTTGCAAAAGCAGAATTTCTGAATCCGGGCGGCAGCATTAAGGACCGGATTGCCAAGAATATGCTGGAAGCAGCAGAGGCAGAAGGAAAACTGAAAAAAGGAATGACGATTATTGAGCCAACTTCCGGGAATACCGGGATTGGTCTTGCTTTATGTGGAATCCGCATGGGATATCCGGTCATTATTGTTATGCCGGAGAATATGAGTGAGGAGCGGAAGAAGATTATTCGTGCCTTAGGTGCAGAATTGATTCTTACTCCGCCGGAATTAAGCATTGGTGGTGCAGTGGAAAAGGCAGAAGCCATTGCAGCATCCTCCGATCAGTATTTTGTACCGCAGCAGTTCGTGAATCCGGCAAATCCGGATATGCATTACCGTACCACGGCAGTGGAAATCTATGAGCAGGTAGAAGGTAACATTGATATATTTGTAAGTGGAATCGGCAGCGGCGGAACTCTAGAGGGAATTAGTACTGTATCATATACACAACT
>JAIECC010000360.1 GCA_029068665.1 Lachnospiraceae bacterium | reverse complement strand
CCATATAATATAAGAAATGTAATAATATTCTCAATAGTACAACAATATTCGTTCTTTGGGAGGAGAACAGACACTGGGACAGAGCAGGAAGGTGATGAATTGAAAATCAGAGATAAAGAAGCATTTATATTATTTGTGGCAGGCACGGCTCTTTCCTTTTTCATTGTAATGAATGGTATTCAGTTATTGAATGCCTGGTTCACTCAGATGACGATGGGGATGGAAGAGCAGGGCTTTCAAAACAGTGTAGTGCTTAATATGTTTGATGTAGACAGGGAATATTTAGATAGCCTGGAAGGACAAATGGATGCTGACCTTTTCCAGGAAATTTTTCAGAAGCAATATCAGGAGCAGAAGGAGAATGCTTCCATTCTGCTGAATATACTGGCAGAGCAGGAAGGGGATGCTGTTATTTATCTTTGGGACTTGTATTTGCCGGTAGGCGCCAATGCAGAAAGGGAGCCGGTGAATATCATATTGTCCGGCAGGGAGGACTGGTATCGCTCTCTGGAGACAGGAGCTTATCCGCCGGCTGCGGACTGGCAGGGAAAAGGCAGACAGGCGGTTATCAGTGAAGCGGCAAAGAAATATGTGGAGCTTCGGGAGGGCAGACAGGTCATCCAGATCAATGGCGAGGATTATCAGGTCCTTGGGGTGTTTCAAAACTATCAGATATCCGAAGGAGATGTAGAAATCTGTATTTATTATGATTCCAAGGAGGAGATTGCACAGCTTGTCCAGCATGAATTGGCATGGGCGTTTCAAATGCCGGCTGAGAGACATATCTGTGTGGGAAGCAATCAGGGGGAGGTACGGGAAATTGCAGAGGAATTGAAGACAGAGTTAGAGGAAGCTCTGGAGGATGTTCCAATCTCTCTTTCGGAATACGAATCTCATACTGGTAATGGAATGGATAAGTTCTATGCCAGGATAAAGGCAACGGTATTGGTGGTAGTGTTCTTAGTCAGTCTGCTGAATGTCAGACAGATTACCAGACTATGGATTACCCGGAAAAAGCAGGAGCTTGTGATTCAGAAGACCTTTGGCATGGAAGACAGACAGATTATAGGCAGACTTTTAAGAGAATTGCTGCAGATGCTGGTATGTACCTTTGTTGTGATTCTTTGTCTCAGTGTGTTTTACAGCAGCATTGTGCAAAGTGCCGGAATGGAGTGGCGGCTGGCATTACAAAATGGGGGACTGCTGCTGGGAGCTTTTCTGATTATCATTGCCGTTACTCTGATACCGATTCTTCAGGGAGTCCGTCAGGTAGTGCCGGCACAGGGATTGCGGGGTGAGTAGAATGAGACCGGGAATACGATGGAAGCTTGCAACTGACAGTATGGTATTGCATCTGCGGGAGCTGCTTGGCAGCATTCTGCTTTTTATGTTTGCCTTACTGGTGGTAGCATTGATGCTTCTGATGAATGAATTAAACACGAATCTTCGGAGAAATCTAGAGCAGACCTTTCAGGGAGGCTGTAGCCGGGTGGGGTATATAATATTGCAAAATGCCACATTTGATTCGGCTCTTCCAGAGTCTGTAGAGGAAGCAATTCCGAAGTTACTGCTGTCTCAGGACTGTGTCCGGGCGGCAGGTGCATGGCAGAGTTATGTGTGTACAGAAGATTGTTTGCATTTTCTGAAAGAGGTACAGCAGGACCATGTTGTAAGTAAGATGGCGATGGTCTGGGACGGAGTAGAAGTATTTCATGTGATGGATTCAGCATGGGAGATGATGAATCTGGAATTATATGAAGGTAATCTCCCGAATCAATATAATCTGGAAGAATATAACCCGATATACTTAGGCTATGAGTACCGGAACCTGGTAAGTGTAGGCGATATACTGGGGACTACTGTGAACGGAACCTATATTGTTGCAGGAATCCTTCAGAAGGGGAGTCTTATGCCGACGAATTTGGAGGATTTGCAGGAATTTACCATTTCCTCTGCCTACTCCCTGGATTATGGAGTTTTGCAAGTCGAGCCTACTGTGGTGAATGCCTATTACTATTTTTCATTGAAGGATGGCTATGAATTTATAGATGCACAGCGGATGATACAGCAGGCTGCAGAGGAACGGGGCTGGATAGTATCCATAGGGTCCCTGGATGCCAGATTGTCACTGATTGATGAGTATCTGAAGCCGGTGAACCGCTATGTATGGCAGATGCTTCTGGTTGTAGGACTAACAGCCTGTCTTGTAGCTGCCTGCTATCAGACTATGTCTATCATTACACGGAAATCAGAGTATGGCATCCTGTATGCCAATGGCGCTTCCGCCAGGGACCTGATTGCCATGATTCTGATTGAAAATCTGGTGAAGATGTTGATATCCCTGATTCTACTGATGCCACTGTTTGTTCTGCTGGCACAGAAGGTATTTACACTGTTCTATGGAGACCGGTATATGATTCAATGGATGATCTGGAGCCAGGTCAGCTGGAAGGTCCTTCTGGTAGGGCTTGGGATGATGCTGCTTTCCTCCATCTTGCCCGTATATACCTTAACACGCTATTCACCGGTAGAGTTAATTGGAGGGAATATTACATGATGGATATAGTTTAAACACTTGTTAATAGGTTTCAGGAAAAGAAAATCTGAAAATGCAAAAGGAGGATTGGTTATGTTAACAAGAAAAAAGTGTATTGCACTTACGGTTTGTATTTGTTGTTTTCTATTTTCAGTAACCGCATTTGCGGCTACTAGGGATTCTAAAGGATGGAATGTGTATAACTCCAGCGGAACGGTATATGCCAATGTTGGGGTTACCTATGTTAGTGATACTTTTGAGCATAAAACAGTGGTGGGTTATACCGCCCGGGTCCTTGGACAGGATGCATCGGCTGTTACACAGACAAAACCTGCAAGACTTGAGATTGAAGGACCGTATTCCGGAAAGATAGATAAATATTTTTGGGATGGACATCAACTTGTGGGAACTCAAAAATTTAATGAT
>JAIECC010000036.1 GCA_029068665.1 Lachnospiraceae bacterium | reverse complement strand
CTTCTGGAACACCGTCATAAACGGGGAATCACACAGGATGAACTTGCAGAATACATTGGCGTTTCGAAAGCATCCGTTTCCAAATGGGAAACGGAAACTACCTATCCGGATATTACCCTTCTGCCTAAGCTGGCAGCTTATTTTAATATCAGCATTGATGCATTAATGGGCTATGAACCCCAGATGGAAAGGGAGAATATTCGGAAGCTGTATTGTCAGTTGTCCCGGGACTTTCTGGAGCAGCCGTTTCAAGCAGTGATGGAGCAGTGCCGCGGGATTGTAAAACGATATTTTTCCTGTTACCCACTGTTGTTTCAGGTGGGCGTGCTGTATGTGAATCATGCAGAGCTTGCCGGAATACCGGAACAAGTTCTCAGCATTCTGGAAGAGGCAAGGGAGCTGTTTGTGCGGGTGAAGAAGGAAAGTGAGGATGCAGAACTGGCGGCACAGGCAATCAGTATGGAAGCCCTTTGTCTGTTGAATCTGGGAAGGCTTCAGGAAGTCTTTGAACTGCTGGAGCCTTTGGAGATGAATCGGCTTTCGCCGGAGCCCCTGCTGGCTTCTGCTTATCAGATGGCAGGCAATGAAAAGAAAGCCCGGAAGATTTTGCAGGCAGGAAGCTACCAGACATTGCTTCAATTGCTGAATCTTCTGACAACCTATATGGGCTTATGTATGGATAATGCTTCCGCCTTTGAGGAAACCTATAGACGTACCATGGCAATCACAGAGGCATTTTCTTTTGAAACCCTGCACCCGGCGAATCTGTTGTCCTTTTACATTGTGGCGGCACAAGGGTTTCTGGCATTAGGGAATCAGGAAAAAGCTCTTGAGATTTTAGAGCAATATGCGGAACTGGTCTTATCCAATATCTATCCCCTTCAGTTACATGGAGATTCTTATTTTGATCTTCTGGATGAATGGCTGGAATCGGATTTGCTTATGGGAAAGGAATTGCCAAGAGATGAAGGGGTTATTCGCAGAAGTATGACAGAAGCTGTAAGAGATAATCCGGCATTTGCACCGCTTAAGGATCATGTGCAGTTTCAAAGGATAGTCAGACGGTTAACGATAGATGAAGAAAATAAAGGATAGAAAAAATATAGAGATACAAAATTATAAAAATGATGAAAGGAAGCTTGTACAGCAGCTCTGGTATAAAATATGAGTGCAGTGATTATGAAAGATTTATCAAAAATATATTCTAACGGTAAAAAAGCTGTGGATTCTGTAAATATTACCTTAGAGCAGGGAGAAATATTTGGATTTTTGGGTCCTAATGGAGCCGGTAAGACGACTACAGTCAAGCTGTTAAATGGAATGCTGATACCTACAGAGGGAAGCTGTCGGATCTTTGATATCGATCCGGCGCAGGAACCGGAACAGGTACATGCCCGCTCTGGTGTGGTAACAGAGCATGCGCAGATGTATGATCATCTGACCGGCTTAGAAAATCTGATTTTTTATGGTTCCGTATTCGGACTGGATGAGGCAGAAAGCGAAAAGAGGGGAAAGAAGCTATTAGAGGAGCTTGATTTACTGGAGGCAAAGGATCAGAAGCTTGGCACATATTCAACAGGAATGCGGCAGCGGCTTTCCCTTGCCAGGGCATTGATCCATGAGCCCAAATTGTTATTCCTGGATGAACCTACCTCCGGACTGGACCCGGAAAATGCACAGAAGGTTCATGCTATGATTTGTAAGCTTGCCCGGGAAAAGGGGATTACGGTTTTTTTGTGTACCCATCAGCTTCGGTATGCACAGGAAATATGTACCCGGTACGGACTGATGGAGGAAGGCCGGCTGCTTTCTGTGGGGACATTAGAGGAGCTTCGTGCCGATGTAGGGTCCGGAATGACGGTAATGATAAAAGCAAAGGGTATTTCTGGTGGAAGGGCATATCGAAGGATGGATGATATGACATTTGAAGCAGATATTAAAGATGAAGATGAGATTCCCGGACTGGTACGTGAAATAGTGGAAGCCGGCGGGGAAGTCTACCAGGTTTCTGCAAAGCTGCCTTCCCTGGAAGATATTTATTTTACATTGACTGCACATGAATAGATTGTCAAGTGATGAACAGGCGGCTGATGGAAGGAGGAAAAGAAGAAATGAAAGGTGAAATGCTTGCAATTATAAAAAAGGATATTCGGGGAGTTACTTCCAATCGAAGATTATTTTTACCTTTATTGATTGTACCAATTGTGCTGACTATAATCGTACCCAGTATTTTTATATTGGTTACTCACTATGTTCCGGAAGAAACAGAAGATTTTCAAAAGCTGCTGGAGCAAATACAGATCAGTCAGCTGAATGGCAGCCTTGAAATGACGGTGATTCATCTTATGTTGAATTATATTCTGCCCATATTTTTTCTGCTGATTCCCATTATGTCTGCCTCTATTATGTCTGCAAGTGCATTTGTTGGAGAGAAGGAGAAGCGTACACTGGAAACGCTGTTATATTGTCCCTTGTCACTGAAGCAGATATTTCAGGCGAAGGTTCTGGCTTCCTTTTTGTTAAGTATGTTTGTGTCAATTACAGCATTTATTGTAATGCTCATTGTTTTGGAAACAGAGATATTCTTTGTTGCAAATTCGGTGATTTTACCAGGGCTGAAGTGGCTGCTGATTCTGGTGTTGGTTTCTCCGGCAATTTCTTTGATTGCCATTACTTTAATGGTCCGGGTTTCAGCAAAGGCACAGAGTGTGGAAGATGCCCAACAGTCGGCAGTGTTCCTGATTCTTCCGATTCTTTTTTTGATTATCGGGCAGTTTACTGGCATTCTGCTGATTAATACATGGATTCTCCTTGGAATCGGTATTCTTTGTCTTGTACTTGCCTGTTTCCTGTTTCGGCGGTCACTAAGAAATTTCAAGTATGAGATGCTTTTAAAATAATGGAAAATTTTAAAAAATATACTGCCGGCATTTACATCATTTTCATTCAATGGTATGATATTTGGGAACAAAAGAAACAAAGAATCATAGTTTAATGAGGATGAGAACATGGATTGGAAAAAGTTAATTGAACTGCTAAAGGGACATAAGGTATATATACAGAC
>JAIECC010000359.1 GCA_029068665.1 Lachnospiraceae bacterium | reverse complement strand
ATCTTAGGTGCAGAAATCATGGTTCTTGGTCTGCTGATTATCGGATATGGTATATTCTATATTAATAACAAAATGGACCAGATGAATTATAATGAGCTTGATGACAGTGACCTGTCGATTAATGAAGGTTTGTCTGCTTTAACAAGAGAAGAGTATACTACCATTGCTTTATTTGGTCTGGATTCCCGGGATGTGACCTCAGATACCGGCAATCGTAGTGATACCATTATTATTGCCAGCTTGAACAATAAGACCAAAGAGGTGAAGCTGATTTCCATATATCGTGACACCTATCTGGAACTGGCGAATCCTACCAATGGTAATCATGACGGTCTTTATACAAAGATTACCCATGCTTATGCTTATGGAGGGCCAAAGGCCGCTGTTGCTACTCTGAATAAAAATCTGGATTTGCAGATTACAGAATATGCTACAGTTAATTTTGCTTCTTTAACAGATGTGATTAATGATTTAGGCGGTATTACGGTAAATGTAGATGAAGCCGAGCGGCAGTCTGTGAATATCTGGCTGCCAGAAACAGCAGAAATTGCAGGCATGAGCTATACCAACCTGTATGAAACCGGAGATGTTACTTTGGATGGTCTGCAGGCTGTGACTTATTGCCGGATTCGGAATATTGGAAATGGAGATATTGACCGTGCAGGACGGCAGCGGGAGGTATTAGGCGCCATACTGGATAAGGCAAAGCAGTCGGATTTAATGACTTTGAACCGGATTTTGGATGATGTATTACCATCTGTTTCCACCAGTTTAAGTAAGAAAGAAATCCTTGGCTTAATGACAGGTGTATTTGAATATGAAGTAACAGAAAATGAAGGTTTTCCTTTTATATACAGTGCAACATATGCTTATGACCAGACTTTGGGACAGGATTTGTCCATGGATGTGCCGGCGAATCTGGAAAGAAATGTGGAATTGCTGCATGAATTTTTATTTGATGCCCATATTGTTTCTAATGGAACAGTAGGCGGTGAACCTTCTTCAGAGGCAGCAGGAACTTCTTCGGAGGGAAACGAAGAGGATAAAAAGAACTATACGCCATCCTATGAGGTGATTCGAATCAGTAATGAAATTCAGGGAAATACAGGCCTTACTCCACCGGAGGATCCGGAGTTCCGGGGTGGATTTTAATCAGAAAATGGGAAGCTTTGCAGGAAGGAGCGGGAATCAAGATGACATCCGTAGAAGAAATAACGTTTAAGTCTGCAGATGAAGTTACTACCATACATGGCTATTGCTGGAAGCCGGAAGGCAGACCAAAGGCAATTGTACACATCTGCCATGGCATGGTGGAATATATTGAGCGATATGAAGAACTGGCAGAACAATTATGTGATCAGGGCTATGTAGTATTTGGTGCTGATACCTTAGGACATGGTAAATCCGTAGTAAACAAGAACTGCTTTGGATATTTCGGAGAGCATAATGGAAACTGGAAGCTGTTATCTGATATGGTTATCTTGCAGGGACTGGCAAAACGGGCTTATCCGGGACTTCCTTACTACATGTTAGGACACAGCTTTGGCTCTTTGATGGTCCGGGAGTTTGTAGAACGGTTTCCGGACAGCGTGGATGGTATGATATTAATGGGAGCCCTGCATCGTTCCAATGGAACTGCAATGATGGGAAAGCTGATGTGTAAGGGAATTGCTATGGTGAAAAAGGAGGGTTATCGCTATCGCAGTACCTTTCTCAATGATTTGGCAATTGGCGGACTGGATAAGTATTTTAAAGAAGAAGATTTACGGAACAGTTGGCTTTCCAGGGACCGGAATGAGGTAAATCAGTATAATTC
>JAIECC010000358.1 GCA_029068665.1 Lachnospiraceae bacterium | reverse complement strand
TATCCAGAGTATTCAATTCTTTTTATCTGTCACTGCTTCCCCGGTCCGGATACCGACAATAGGGTTCCTTTTTTAAATAATCCAACACTGCGGCCTTCTTTCCGTTCCAACTGTAAATCCTGGGAACCCGATGAGAAATCCCGCAAACAAATTCATAATGAAAGCTAAAAGCAGCCTCCGCCAGTTCCTCTACCGGCAAAAAGACTTCTCCATCCCTTCCAAACAGGGTCACAACATCCCCCACTGCTGTCTGGGGGATATGAGTCACATCTACCATCATTTGGTCCATGCATACCCGGCCGATTACAGGTGCCGCCACTCCGTGAATCAGAACCCTGCCTTTATTGGACAATGCCCGACGATAGCCGTCTGCATAACCTACAGGAATCGTTGCAATTCTGGTTTCCTTCTTTGTGGTATAGGTCCATCCATATCCTATACCTTCTCCTGCCGGTACTGTTTTTATATGGATCACATGGCTGCGCAGAGACATGGCAGGTATCAGATTCACTGCTGTATGATCCACCTCCGGGGAAGGATACAGTCCGTAAGTACTGATACCGGAGCGGACCATGTCCAGCCCCAGATCTCCTGCCTCGATAATCGCCGCACTATTGGCCCCATGACGAAGAGGAAAAGTCACACCTTCTTCTTCTAAGGTTCCCAGCATATAGCGGAATTGATTTAACTGCTGTTCCATAGAGGACTTATTCCGTTCATCCGCCTTTGCAAAATGAGTAAAGATACCTTCCACCTCTAACCCCGGCAACGTCACAATTTTCTTAATCGCTTCTATTGCCTCCCGGCTGCAGGGAAATCCAATACGATTCATTCCCGTATCAATTTTAATATGTACTTTTACCCTTTGCTTCCGATTCACTGCCAGTTCTGATAACCGGCAGGCATCCTCCAGCCGAAATATCGTAACTGTAATATTGTTCTGAATCAAATCCGGAAATTCCTCCGGATCACTGTAACCCAGAATCAGAATCGGTTTTTGAATTCCGTATTCCCGCAGTTCTTCTGCCTCTGACACATGAGCTACTCCGTAATAATCCGCCTGATTCTCCAATGCCTTTGCCACCGCTACTGCTCCATGCCCGTAAGCATCCGCTTTAATAATTGCCATCAGCTTCGTCTCCGGCCGGATATGTTTTTTCATTTCTATTATATTATGCCGAATGGCATCTAAGTCCACTTCAGCCTGTAAGCTATAGTATCTCAATCTACTACCTCCTTGTCCTGCAGCTATCCTCTATTCCACTCCTTTAATACCTGTTCTACACCTTCCATGATATCACCGGCCAGCATGCTATACTGTCCCTTGGATTCTGCTGCCCGGTCCCCGCCCAGGCCATGCAGATATACCCCTGACCTTGCTGCTTCTCCCAAAGGCAGACCTTGTGCCGCAAGGGAGGCGATTACACCAGTCAGTACATCTCCGGAGCCACCGGTTGCCATTCCGTCATTTCCGGACAGATTAATATAGCAGCCGGCTCCATCCGGCTCCATTACAACGGTTCTGGCATCCTTCAATACGCAGGTCACACCTATTTCTGCCAACCGTCTTGCCCCATCCCAAGGCCGCTCCTTTAGCTGCAGCATCGATATCCGGCTGATTCGTTCCATTTCCTTCATATGGGGTGTCAGAATCATCTGTAAATCCTTACCACCCTTTGTATTATATGTCCTGCGCAGCTTCCACCATGCATCCTGTCTGGATAAAATGGTAATGGCATCTGCATCCACCACCAGAGGACAGTCCTGCTCCAGTGCCTGCAGGGTCATTGCCGTTCCTGTCTCATCCGTTCCGATTCCCGGTCCGATTACCATAATGTCTGCCCACTGTGCTGCTTCTGCCACCAGTTGAACTGCCTCTTCCTTCGAATCATACACCTTCAGCAACGCTTCCGGAAGCAGCTTCTGAACAGCCTCCCGGTTATTCACATGGGTTATAATCTCTACCAGTCCACATCCGGTATGATAAGCACCGGCAGCACTTAATACCGCTGCGCCGCAAACGGTTTCACTTCCGGCAATTATGGCAGTTTTTCCAAAGGTTCCTTTATTTCCTGTTGTCCTTCGGACCGGTAAGTGCATCAAATCCTCCCGGTCATAGCAATAGCACTCCGGATTGATTTTCTCCGCTGCCTTTTGTGGAAATCCAATATCTGCCACCCATAAGGTGCCGCAATACTCCGGGCCTGCTCCAAGGAGCTGACCGGTCTTTTCCCATCCAAAGGTCACAGTAACATCGGCTTGAAATGCAATTCCCAACAAGGCTCCATCCGTGCTGTCAATTCCGGAAGGAATATCTACTGCACACTTAAAGCCCTTCAACTGATTCATGGCTTCTATGACTTCCCGTTGAGGAGACAGGATTTCCCGCTTCAGCCCCACTCCAAATACAGCATCTACCACTACATCATATCGAAGCTTCTGCCATTCCTGCATGGCTTCTTCTGTAACGCCATACACCACCGGAATCCCCAGCTTCTCCAGAATCTGTTTCTGCTGCTGGTACTGTTCGGAAGTCTTTTTGACTCCTCCGATTTGATATACCTGCACCTGACAGCCCTGCTCATACAGCATTCTTGCTGCTGCCAATCCGTCTCCTCCGTTATTTCCGCTTTCTGTTACAACCAGAATCCGTGCCGGATCTGCTAATTCCAATTCTTTCGTATAATCCATAATAACCTGTGTCACAGCCATGGCCGCCCGTTCCATCAGCACCATGGAGGGGATACCAATTTCTTCTATAGTATATGCATCCAATGCCTGCATTTCTTCTCGTTTCACTATATAACGCAATATTCCGGACCTCCTTCTGCTCCAGTATTCCAGCTTTCTTCTCATGATAGTCCCATCCCTGTGGAATGTCAATTTTTTGATTTGTCCAGTTCCATTAATCTTGTATCGGTCTCCTCTTCCCTAAGATATTCTTGTAACACAACAAGCGAATATGATAGAATAGTAAAAGTTCGAGCAAGGTATAACGGAGGAACCACCAATGATACTGGCATGTCAAAATGTTTCCAAGGCTTTTGGAATCAACGATGTATTAAAAGATATTCAATTTCATATAGAAGACAAAGAAAAAGCTGCAATCGTAGGAATCAATGGTGCTGGAAAAACCACACTTTTTAAAATTATTATTGGAGAAGAAGCACCGGATTCCGGTCAGGTGATTTTAAGCAAAGATAAAACCATCGGCTATCTGGCTCAGCAACAGGAAGCTTCCTATGAAAATACCATTTATGAAGAGATGCTGTCAGTAAAGAAGCATATTATTGAGCTTGACCGGCAGATTCGGCAGACGGAGCTTGCCATGAAGCATACGGAGGGTACAGAGCTGGAAAGCCTGTTGAATACCTACACCCGCCTGACTCATGAATTTGAATCTGCCAATGGTTACGCATATAAAAGTGAAATAACCGGTGTACTAAAAGGCTTAGGCTTTACAGAAGCGGATTACAATACAAAGATTTCCACTCTGTCCGGGGGACAGAAAACCCGGATTGCATTGGGTCGTCTGCTTTTAAGCCAGCCGGACGTTATTTTATTGGATGAACCTACCAACCATTTAGATATGGATTCCATTGCATGGCTGGAAGGATACCTGAATAATTATGATGGAGCGGTTCTGATTGTATCTCATGACCGATATTTTTTAGACCGGATTGTGACGAAAATCGTGGAATTGGAAAACGGGAACAGTCGGGTCTATCATGGAAATTACAGCTGGTATGCAAGAAAGCGGGAAGAAATCCGTGCCAGCGAATGGAAGGCATATAGCAACCAGCAGGCAGAAATCCGTCATCAGGAGGAAGTCATTACCAAGCTTCGCTCCTTTAATCGGGAAAAGTCAATCAAACGGGCAGAAAGCCGTGAAAAAATGCTAAACCGCATGGAAGTGATTGAAAAACCGGTAGAGGTTCGGGATGCCATGCGGATTCAATTAGAACCGGAAGTAGAAAGCGGAAATGATGTGCTGCTGATAGAACACTTATCCAAGTCTTTCGGCAGCAACTGCCTGTTTCAGGATATTACCATGGATATCAAACGGGGAGAACGGGTGGCTTTAATTGGCAATAATGGAACCGGAAAAACCACAATATTAAAAATCATTAATAAATATGTACCCAAAGATGAAGGGCGAATCCTACTGGGTTCCCGGGTCAAAATCGGCTACTACGACCAGGAGCATCAGGTACTTTCACCGGAAAAGACCATTTTCCAGGAAATATCCGATGCATATCCTGCTCTGACCAATACCCGGATTCGGACGATTCTTGCCGCCTTTCTCTTTACCGGAGATGATGTCTTCAAACAGATTCAAGACTTAAGCGGCGGGGAACGGGGACGGGTATCCCTGGCAAAGCTTATGCTCTCCTCTGCCAACCTCCTGATCCTAGACGAGCCTACCAACCATCTGGATATTACATCCAAGGAAATTCTGGAATCTGCCTTGTGCAGCTATACCGGGACTGTACTCTATGTGTCCCACGACCGTTATTTCATTAACAAAACCGCTACCCGGATTCTGAATCTGACCGACGGCCATCTAAATGAATATAAGGGAAATTATGACTATTATCTGGAAAAGAAGGATTTGGTAGAACGCTTATACCAGCAGGGACAGGAACCTCTGACCGAAACCCATTCAGCAGATACTTCCGGTCAAGCTGCTTCACCGGCAGAATGCAGTAAGGCGGACTGGCAGGCGAAGAAAGAGGAACAGGCAAGAATTCGAAAAAGAGCCAATGACCTGAAAAAATTAGAAGCGCAAATTGAAGCTCTGGAAACCAGAACACAGGAACTGGACGAAGAATTATGCCAGCCAGAGGTTGCCACCAATGCCGCCCGATGCATGGAGCTTGCAAAAGAAAAAGAAGAGACTCAGGAGCAATTAAGTACGCTTTATGAACAATGGGAGCAGCTGGCTGAATGATTGCTTTCCAGTTAAAAAGAACAGATTCTTCCGTTTCATAACGGTAGAACCTGTTCTTTTTCATTCTATACTACTGTTAAAAATATCTATTCTGCCAGCTTTGCTTCCAACATTTCACGAATTGCCAGAATAAATCCTTCACTGGATAATGGAGTCGGATTCGGAATGGATGTGATCAAAGCCAAATCTTTGGTCATCTTTCCTGCTTCAATGGTTCCAATAGTAGCTTCTTCCAATAAATCTGCAAACCTCATTAATTCCGGAAGCTGATCCAGTTCTCCACGCTTCCGCAAGGCTCCGGTCCATGCAAATATCGTAGCAACCGAATTCGTAGAAGTTTCTTCTCCTTTTAAATGCTTATAATAGTGCCGCTGTACGGTTCCATGAGCAGCCTCATATTCATAATACCCTTCCGGTGAAACCAGTACAGAGGTCATCATGGCAAGAGAACCGAAAGCACTGGATACCATATCACTCATAACATCTCCATCATAATTCTTACATGCCCAGATAAATCCACCCTTTGCTTTCATCACACGGGCAACTGCATCATCAATCAAGGTATAGAAATATTCAATACCGGCAGCTTTAAATTTCTCATCATACTCTGCATCATAGATTTCCTGAAAAATATCCTTAAAGCGATGATCATATTTCTTTGAAATCGTATCCTTTGTTGCAAACCACAGATCCTGTCTGGTATCCAACGCGTAGTTAAAGCAGCATCTGGCAAAGCTTTCAATGGATTTATCCGTATTATGAATACCCTGAATAATACCGGAACCCTCAAAGATATGTATGGTTTCTCTGGTTTCCGTTCCATCTTCTGCCGTAAATACCAGTTCTGCCTTTCCGGCACCCGGAACACGGATTTCCGTATTCTTATAAACATCACCATATGCATGTCTGGCTAAGGTAATGGGCTTTTCCCAATTCTTTACGCAAGGCTCGATTCCTTTCACTACAATCGGTGTCCGGAATACCGTACCGTCCAGTGCGGCACGAATGGTTCCGTTAGGACTCTTCCACATCTCCTTTAGATTATATTCCGTCATACGTGCAGCATTTGGTGTAATCGTTGCACACTTTACAGCAACTCCATACTTTTTCGTTGCTTCTGCTGAATCCATCGTCACCTTGTCATCTGTTTCATTTCTATATTCCAGACCCAGATCATAGTATTCCGTTTTCAGATCAATAAAAGGAAGCAACAGCTCCTCCTTGATCATCTTCCAAAGAATACGGGTCATTTCATCTCCATCCATTTCAACCAATGGTGTTGTCATTTTGATTTTTTCCATGCTTCATCCTCCTAATGCGCATTTCTTTCACTCTTACAGTTCTTGAACCGTTCAACTATATCATTTTACGCATTGCCTTATACTTTGTCAAATCTTTCTGAGAATTCTATTATTCCCTTCCTTCATCTTCATCCTGATAGGTATCCTCTCTGCCATCCGAACGCTTACTGACCAGAATCAATGTTACTAATACAATAACAGATAAAATCAAAATTACCGCCGCAATCCATGGCTTATATCCATCTCCGGTCACAGGTGCTGCCAGCATTTGACTCAATATAACATTCATGTTCATCTTTTCCCTTTCCTTCTATGCTTTTTATTTTCTTTTTCTGTCGAAAGCTTCTCCCGATACAGGAGATAATAAGTCACAAACTCCTCCGTAATCAGCTTATGTCGATATAGTGCCTGTAGGGTTTTCTCGTATTCCTGTTCTGCCACACCTGTAGCCGCAAACTTCTGAAGTGTCTCGCTCACTCTGTCTTTATATTCCTTCACCGTCAGAACCTGTTCCCGAAACAAAATTCCTGTTTTATAAATCTCTTTATAAAAGTCATTATACTTCATATCCCTGGTCACCCGGTCGTCCACCTGAAATGCAGGATGGAGCAGATCCATAATCGTTCTGGCAGATGTATTGGTTACCCGCAAGCCGGATCCCAGTTGGAACAGATTTTTATAAATCATCGGTCTTCGATCCTGCTCACCATTGTGATAGGTAGGCAGATAAGGGGAAAACACTGCAGACAACAGAGATTCCTTTCGAAACTGCGGATATTCCTCCTTTGGCTTACAGACGACTCCTTTCACATAGGTCAATGTCCCGGCCTTCACTACCGGCATCGTCAGTTCCTGTGTTTCCTTACCCATTAACAAAAGATGTATCTGCCCCCGATGCAGCCAGATGTATGCCGGACACTGCTTGATATCCTTTTCCTTCCATTCATCAATAATGATTACTTTATGATCCTTCCGTACCTTATATTTATAAAAGACCTGCTTTATCTTCTTCTGGTCATAAGCTGTCAGCTCTTTTTCTTTCTCCTTCCGCTCCTGTTCCTTGTCCTCTTGCTTTTGCTCCTTCGGTTCCGAATCCGGCTCCTTTAATGGCGGTTCCGGTTCCTCTTTTTCCGGCTTGGATGGCTCCGGGTTTTCCTCCTCCGGTTCCTTCTTCGTTTTGTTTTGCTTCTTTTTTTTATCTGG
>JAIECC010000357.1 GCA_029068665.1 Lachnospiraceae bacterium | reverse complement strand
ATCTGGGGACCGACCTTTGCCTTGATGATGGGCATCTTGGAATTGCGCATCAGCTTGGGCGTCTGGTCGATGACCATCTGGGGGAGTCCGGAGTCCTTGATCTTCATTCGCTTTTTATCAATGATCAGCATAGTCACCGGTTGGGCGGCCTCTGCCATCTGCTCCTTTTGTGCCATCTGCTTTTTCTGCATCTTCTGTCCCCAGAAGTATAATACAACCATTCCAATTGCAAGGACGGCCAGGACGATAGTTACAATTAACCAAGGATTCATAGGACTCCTTCCTCCTTTATTTGTTATTTGAATTCAGGGCAGTGTGTGCTGCCAGGTTCTGTTCATATAGCTCTTTTACAAAGGTCTGGGTATAGGCGCCCAGATGCTTTTTCTCCTCCGGTGTCAGGGCAGTGATGTCAATCGGTTTGCCATAAGCAATGGTCATAGTACCTTTTGTGAGTTTAAAGCCCTCATTATTTTCCAGACAGTCATCTGTGCCGATTACCGCAGCCGGAATTACCGGTACCTTGGCCTTGGCTGCCAGCTTCAGGCTGCCGTCTTTAAAGGCTTTCATTTCGCCGTCATGACTTCTGGTGCCTTCCGGGCAGATTGCCATGGAGCAGCCGGCTTCAATATGTGTTACCCCTTCGGAAATACTTTTGACAGCGGATTTTATGTTGGCACGATCCAGAAACACACAGCCGATGTCACTCATCCAGAAGCCTAACAGAGGAATTTTCTTCAACTCGGTTTTGGCTACAAATCCCACCGGAACTCCGGCAGTGACCTGCATTAACAGAATATCCAGGTTACTGCGGTGATTGCTGACGAACAAGACAGGAGTATCGGTTGGAATATTTTCCGCACCGACAACATTACATTTAATGCCTGCAATTCCAAATACAACAGAAAACGCCCAGCGGATTACCTTATAGGAGACCCGGTATTTTGTCATGGGTTTTTTTCTGCCAATCAGCCATAGCACCAGATGAAGGGGCATGGATAAAATCAGAAACAATCCAACAAATATAATGGAAAGAATGGATCGGAAATTGGTTTTCATGTAAAACCTCCTGTTTCTTATCTGCCATACAGCTTGGCGGTTTCAAAGAGACGTGCTGCTAATTTATCTGTTAGATCAGAATCCGTAAAACGCCAGCTCCAGTTGCCGTCTGCAACACCCGGAGTATTGAGTCTTGCCCAGGAATCCAGACAAAGTACATCCTGCATAGGCACAATTGCCATATTTGCCACGGAAGCAAAGCAGGAGCGAATCATGACCCAGCAGATATCACTGGCATCCGTACTGAAATACCGGCGCAGCTTATCACGGGAAGCTTCAAAAGCTTTCTGGTACCAGCCAAGGGTGGTATCATTGTCGTGGGTTCCGGTATAGCATACACAGTTTCGGGTATAGTTATGTGGAAGAAAATGATTTTCCTCCGGATTCTCAAATGCAAACTGAAGAATCTTCATGCCCGGCAGACTGAATTTATCCCGAAGCTCAACCACGGAATGATCGATTTCACCCAGGTCTTCTGCGATAATTGGGAGGTTGTAGCCTAAAGTAGCCTCCAGAGTTGTGAAGAAATTAATGCCGGGTGCGCTTTCCCATTTTCCATTGATGGCAGTCTCATCTCCGAAAGGCACTTCCCAGTATTTATCAAATCCCCGGAAATGGTCAATACGCAGAAAATCCGTTAAGGTAAGTTGATAACGGATGCGGTCGATCCACCACTGGTAACCGGTTTTGGTATGATTTTTCCAGTTGTACAGCGGATTGCCCCAAAGCTGTCCTGTGGCACTGAAATAGTCCGGAGGTACTCCGGCAACCACTGTAGGATAGCCCTTGGAATCCAGTTTGAAAAGACTTGGATTGCTCCATACATCTACACTATCCCATGCTACAAAAATCGGGATATCGCCTACAATCTTGATTCCCCGTTCATTGGCATATTCTTTAACAGCAGACCAGTCATGGTGGAATAAGAACTGAATGAATTTATAATATCCCATTTCCACTTCAAGCTTCTTGATCCAGGAAGCACGCTGTTTGGCAGTTGGCTTCTTTAAAGAGGATTCCCACAGATACCATGGGGCTCCTTCATGATAATCTTTTCCTGCCATAAACAATGCATAATCCTCTAACCAGAAGGAGGTCTCACAAAAATGCTGATATTCAGTCATAAGTACTTCATTTCCGGAAAAGCCATCCGATATGTTTTCGTCCAAAAAGCGGGAATATGCCTTGTGCAAAAGAGCGGTCTTGAATTCAATTAATGAACCGTAATCAATCTTTACCGGATCCCACTGCGGCATATCTGTAAAGTCGCTGTCATACAGCAGATTTAATTTCTTTAGAAAATCAATGCTGATAATTAATGGCTGTCCGGCAAAGGACGAAAAGGGCTGGTATGGAGAGTCTCCAAA
>JAIECC010000356.1 GCA_029068665.1 Lachnospiraceae bacterium | reverse complement strand
AGTATTATAATCAAACTCAGTTAGCAATCCGGCTTCTATTTTGGCGAATGGCAGTCCCGGATACTTTACTAACAAATCTTCAAAACAAAAATTTCACACACAAACCATGCAGAAGCCTGCTGACCTGTAACGGAGATGCAGGAATTATTTCTTTGAAAGGAGAATGAACATTTGATGACAACACTAAAACCAACTACAAGAGAACCATACCGGTACGAGCCGGATCCCCGGGAGTTTGCAGGCGAGCTGACGGTTCATGATTTCAGTACCTGTTATCCCAATGCAAAAAAGAAATATGCCTATACCAATAAAGAATTGGAAATCCGGGCGGCCTACTATAAGAATCTTCTTGCCGTCAATCCATGGCAGCAATAAAGGATTCCAATGAAAAACATATGTTAAAAGGAAGGTGATGGCCTATTTCATCTGCACAGTACACACTTATAAAGCTCCCCCTTCAGGAACTGATTACTCAAGGCTTTGATGTCCATATGGACAAGGCAGTGGAGCTTGACCGGGAATACCGAATCACTCAGGAAAATTCTCTGCTATTTGACCAGATTGAACGGCTTCGGGGCAAATCCGTCTCTCACATAGAAGAAGTCATTCTGGTTGTGGCAAAAAAGAATCCAAAGCAGGAACCTGCTTTGCGCCATGTATTAAAAAACGGCTTTTATTATAATGGAATTCATTATGCCCGATTTGGCAAATCTGCTTCCCAGGGAAAGGACGGCATTACCGCTTTTGTCTGTGACAGCATATTTGATGAATTATACCAAATCACTCAAATGGACCTTTCGGTGGATGAATGTATTATTTCCAAATATGAAGCCCAGCGCTGTCTGACCTTCAGCTCCTGTACCCTGATTCATGACTACATGCCAAATATCATCATCATAGGGGAATACGAAAAGCAAATACAGAATCAATTCATAAAATATGTGGTGGAGCAGGAACAGGAATTCACAGACCCGGAAACCGGTGAAATAAAGACCTATAAAGCAAGAAACATCGAAGAAGGCTGGCGGGATGTTAAAATCTCTCCTTTTGATGGCTGCGGATGCCATGAGCATGAATTCATGGAGCAGATCAGTGCCCAGCTGGGGCTGGATTATAATGCAATCGGAACACAGATCCGGCTTCCGTTTATCAAAGGCTGCTCCGTATATGTTCCCTTTCGGAGCATCTTAAAGGAATGGGGCTACGAAACCATTACAGATATCTATGGAGAAGTTCATCCTGTGGATACCGTTGACTGTATCTGGAATATTTCCATGTTCAAGGGGCATTCCCTGTTTCTAAAGCAATACGGAGCCAACGCATGGAAAGAATACATGCGTACCCTTCGCAAATATGAGTTTAAATTAGGCATCAGCAAATACAGCCATCACGTAAAGCATCTGAACCCATACACCCGTATGAACTTCCAGTATTTGCAATGTCTGGACTTATGGAATCCGGGATATGTGGATTGTTTTGAAAACAAACAATTCGAACACTATGATATCCTGAACCCGGAAAATGACGGAAAAATCATTCAGCTGGCACGGTATACCACTGCCCTCTTTGAGAAAATAATTGAAGGCGATCCCTTCTATACCTATAAGTTTCTGGGAATTACCGATACGGAACACTATGAACCGGATAGTAAGTATATAGAAGCAGCACTGATTCATGATGCCGTCCTGAAGGACCCTGCTGTAAAGCAGTATATATATCGGAAGCTAAAGAAATCCATTGATGAAGCCAAAGTAGGAAAAATCTACTGTTCCGGATTCTATCATACCGGTGTGGGAGACATGATTGGATATCTACAGTATGCCGTGGGAGAAACCCCTGTAGGATGTCTAAAAGAAGGGGAGGTATATAGCGGAAACTTTGCCTGCGGAGATATCCTTTCCTTTCGTTCCCCTCTGGTGGACCCTTCGGAGGTCAATCAGCTTCGGATTGCCAGAAATCCAATCATTGACCAATGGTTCGAATACTTTCAAGGACAGGATGTGGTTATGTTCAACCTGTATGATATCTCGGCACCTCAACAGGGCGGTGCGGACTTTGACGGTGACATTTTCTTTTTATGCAATGATCCGATTCTGGTCCGCTCTAAAATCCATAAGCCTGTTATCCTGGATCTAGAAGACAAGGTAACTGCTCTGCCCAGACCATATACACAGGACAATATTGTTGAATATGAAATCATGACCCGGGACAACCGGATTGGAGAAATCACCAATGCGGCAACCAGCATCGAAAACAAATATACCACGAAAGAAGAACTTCAGCGGTTATATTCTGATTACGCCTCTCTCCTCCGCATCTTTCAGGGAAAGGAGATTGATTTCTTAAAAACCGGGATTCGGTGGCATATGAATGCAGGCTTGCGAAAGCTTTCCAGACAGCTGCCTTATTTTTTACTATATAACTATCCGGAAAAAATGAAGACCTATCGAAGTCTGATGGAAAAGAAAAAACGCCAAAAAGAGGGAGAGCCTCCGGTCATCCTGAATGCCTACCACTCTCCTTCTCCCATGAATGAGCTATGCAGCTATATCTGCGCCTGGGAACAGAAGCACATCCTATGGAAACATGATGCCACGGACTTAAGTACTTCCCAAAAGCTCTTTTTGAATCATGAACTGGATGTATCGGATAAAGGAACAATAAAGCTGGTTCGGCGGTATATTAACGCATATGCAGACGAGATGCGCAGGCATATGAACCTCCGAGATGGTAAGTCCAGGGAGTATAACTCCGGCTTCCATCTGGATGAGCTTACAAATCAATTCAAAAATATGCTGGCGGAAGCCCTTCCACTGGAGGAAGAAGAAATCGCCAACTATGTGATTCAGGTATCTTATGCGAAGCTTTCCATCAGCAAGTCCCTGGCATGGGCAGGCTATGGAGACTATATCATCCGGAACCTGAAAGCCAATTCTGACTGCCGGAAAACCATTTCCATCCGGGAGGTGACCGGTCCCTCAGAGCAGACCTATGAATATCTTGGCAAATACTATACATATACGGAGGTGATGAAGGATGGCTGATTACTTATATGAACAAATTGAAGATTACAAAGAGGCGGAATCCAGAGAGGAACAGGAAGCCGTGTTTCAAAGCTTCTGCTCTTCTCTCTGGTCCAGCCGGAATGAACGCAAAGTCTGTACCAAGGTTATCCGTTATTCCGTGGAGGATTCTTTATTACATACAGAGGCCGGACAGGTATTTGATGCCTGGTCCCGGCTGGAGTACAAGGGATATCAATCCATTTCCAGGGAAACTGACTGGTGCAGTCTGATACGACAGAAAATCAATAATTTATATACCAGATATTTTGATAAGGAAGTAATTCTACAGCAGGACTATCTGGACCTGCTGAATACACCAAAGGAATTATACTATCAATGGCGAAAGGGCCGGGAGTTGACTGCCCCGGAGCTGACTGCCGCTATTCAGGAAGCCATGACTCAGGCAGAACAATTAAAGGTAACTTATCAAAATCAGAAAATGGAGCTGCCCTGGCAGGAGTATACACAGATGATGGAGGGCTTTCTGCAAAAGCACTTCCGCACCTGCAAGCGGCTGGAGGAATATGAAACACCGGGACAATTCCAAAGCATGTATGATTTTATGAATGAGGATAATTTCTATATAAGATACTTCTGTCGGAGTCTGGAAGGAGACCTGAGGAAGTGGCAGAAGCAGTATTACGGTGTGCGGGAGCATCAGCGATACCGCAGATGTATGGACTGTGGCTGCCTATTCGAGCTTCGTACCTATAATCAGAAGCGGTGTCCGGGCTGCCAGACAGTCTTTACCCGCAGAAATAAAACACAAAAGCAGAGAAGCTACCGTGTGGAAAAGCTGAAAGC
This sequence comes from Lachnospiraceae bacterium, assembly GCA_029068665.1. Taxonomy (GTDB): domain Bacteria; phylum Bacillota; class Clostridia; order Lachnospirales; family Lachnospiraceae; genus CAG-632. Next base: position 4,046 of record JAIECC010000356.1, on the reverse strand, counting down.
TTAAGTTTTTCCCGTGATTATCACGACTGAAGTGCATTTTTCCCTTCGTATATATACAGTAGTGGATAACTCCAAAATGGCTGTTTATTCCTGGCATGTATGCCTGCTTCTCTTACAGGCAGCCGGGTGTTCATCTTCCATGACCATCCGGCTGCTTTTCTTATGAAAAGGTGGTGATTAATCTGGAAGGAATCATAAACGATGAGCTGCAAATCTATCGGGGAAAGGACTTCTTCGTAAAAGAAGGAATTGTCATTCATCAGCCTACCCTGGATGAAATATGTAACTACGGGGAACGACAATACTGGTCTATGGTCTATACCCTTACTTCCGTAGGCGCAGATATGAAATTCCAGCTCTTTGATATGGGAATTGATTATACCACAATCTCGGACTTTCAGTTATTCTACGGTCTCTTAAGCCGAAGCTTTTCCAAGGAACAGACAGCAATTCTGCTGGGGGAACTGGATTTTTCCAGACTTCAGATATTTCAAAAAAAGGATTCGGAAGATATCGTCATGTACGATCGGGAAACCAACATTGAAATTGACGAATATACCTATCTGATGATTGCAGATGTCCTTCGAAGCATGCATGGTCTGAAGCGGAACGACCAATTGCCTGCAAATGAAGCGACCAAGCAGATTCTGATCGAGGATGCCCGAGAGGACTATCTTCGAAATAAAAATCGGGAATATCATTCACAATTAAAAAACATGGTATCTGCCATGATTAATTGTAATGGTTTCAAATATAACCACAATGAGGTTTGGAATATGAAAATCAATGCATTTATTGATTCTGTCAGACGAATCAGCAAGATGAAAAATGCGGATTTATTATTGCAAAGTGGATACTCCGGCTTTGGAGTGAACCTCAAGGAAATATCAACCAAACAGTTAGACTGGCTGGGAGAACTGGACTAACCGGTTCTTTCCCGGTCTGACCAATGACGAAGGAGGAATTTATTATGGCATTTAATCCAAATGAATTAGTACTTGAAAAAATCAGAGCAGTGGAGGAATACGATCCTGCTACAAGTGAGCTGATTGGCCGTTATACACAGATTGAGGAGCCAAGCTTAAAGACTGCTGCAGAAGGAACCCAGGTAACAGATGCCATGGGTGCAGAGATTGTGACATTCTACAATGCACAGACCGGTACCTTCAGCTTTAGCAACAGCCTGTTCTCTCTGGACCTTGCTGCATCCCAGTTCGGTTCCAAAAAAGAGGTTGCCAGCGATGATAATAAGATCATTAAGCCGGTATCCGAGACCATTGCCATCGGTGCTGACGGCAAGGTAGTATTGAAGTATACTCCGGTTGGCGCTGCTGGTACAGAAGTAAAATATGTAAAGGTTATCAATGAAAACAATACCTTTGGTGATACCTACGAGGTTGCTCCAACTGCCGGTGAAGGCAAGTTCACCTTAGATGCAGCAACAAAGACCATTACGCTTCCGGAAGGTGTAACCGGCCGTGTATTTGTAAGATACGATGCAGAAACTGCAAGTGCCGTAAAGGTTACTAAGAAGACGGATGGTGTACCGGAGGTAAAATCTCTGTTGATCCATGCAATCTTCCATGATCCTTGCAATACCAACCTGGTATATGCCGGTGTAATCTCTGTTCCAAGAGCTCAGATCAATCCGGAATCCGTAGAGATCAATCTGACTCCGGACGGAAAGCACGCAGCCGAGTACAAGCTGCAGAAGCCTTACTGCGATGAAACAGCTCGTCTGTTTGATATCATCGTATCCGAAGACTAATGGCAGACTATCAGAATGCCCGCTGTAGTATCTGTGGTCAGGCATACCATATCTGTAACAGCTGCTCCGGCAGGGGTACTTATACGCCCTGGCGGACAGTTGCCTGTTCCATGGACTGCTATCAGCTCTTCCTGGCATTGAACAGCTACACCAATGGGTATGCGACCCAGGAAGAAACACGAACCCTTCTGGAACAACTGGATCTGTCCCGGTTTTCTACGCTGGAGGAACACATTCAGACTTCCATCCGGAGTATTTTAAGCGACGACATATCCGGGCTCACGAAAAACCAGATACCGCCCAATCGTGATACATGCAGTATTACGGAACATGATAATGAATAGTGATTGTTAACATAATACAAAAGGGATATACACCATTCATTATGAATGACTGTATATCCCTTTTTTTACACTGATACAGAAAGTGGTGATACATATCAAAGAATTCAGCGAAGTTTTTAATCAATACTATGAAATCGAAGATACGGTGCGAATCGTAAATACCCGACAGGCAGGGCTGTACATCAAGAACAACGTTCCCCTGACCGACCTGTTCTGGTCAAAGGACAGTCTTGTATTTGTATTCGGAAGAGCCGAAAGCAGGGAGGCATATGAAAAATGGTGTAATCATGAATTACGCTAGGTTTGGTACTTTCTCATGTAAATCCATTCTCAAAGAAGGTGACATTTATGAAAGAAATCTATTATTTTGACAATGCTGCAACCACTCCCCTGCATCCCCAGGTCCTGTCTGTGGTTACGGATACTCTGACAACCATATACGGAAATCCCGGCAGTCTTCACTCTGTAGGCAGGAAAGCAAAACAGGTGTTGGTGGAAGCACGGGCATCTATCGCCGAACACATAGGTGCTCATCCGGAGGAAATCATCTTTACCTCCGGCGCCTGTGAAGGGAATTCCCTGGCAATCAAGGGCTATATGGAGCATCATCGGGATACGGTTCTGATTACCACCCCCATCGAACATGCTTCTATCGCCGCCCTGTGCAGGCAGCAATCGGATTCAGTCCGGTATGCCCCTGTAGACTGGCATGGATTCGTAGACCTGGACAGGCTTCATGATCTATGCCGGAAGGAATATCTGGAAGGAACCGGACATTTGCTGGTTTCCATTCAGGCAGCAAACAACGAAATCGGTACGATTCAAAACCTGAAAGAAATCGCTGGTATCGTTCATCAATACAAGGGCATCTTCCACACGGATGCTACCCAGCTATTCCCTTATGAAGCACTGGATGTAAAAAAGCTGGGAATCGATATGCTGTCCATGAGTGGTCAGAAAATCAATGCCCCCAAGGGTATCGGCTTCTTATATGTCAGGGAGGGTATTTCATTAACTCCTTTCAACTATGGCAGTCAGATGGAGGGACGGAGAGGCGGTACGGAAAACATCCCCTATATCGCCGGTCTGGCAAAAGCGGTGCAGCTGCTGGATTATAACAATGTGTCCATGTCACGGATGCAGGATTATCTCATTTCCCGATTAAGACGGTGGGAAGATGACTTTATCATCAACGGTTCCTTTGTTCATCGACTGCCGAATAACCTGAGCATCAGCTTTCGGAATATAGAAGGGGAAGCCCTGGCTATGCTGCTGGACTGTAAAGGCATATGCGTCTCCACGGCTTCTGCCTGCAGTACCGGCTCTCCGGAGGCATCCCACGTGTTACAAGCCATTCATGTACCGGAAGAATATATAAATGGAACCATCCGTATCTCTTTGCCCCGGGATATTACAAGAAGGGATATTGATTATTTCACCAATACCCTGCATACCTGTCTGATTCAATTAAGACATCTGACCCGGTATGAGGATGCGGATGCTTAAGGATATACCACGACTCTTCTGTATCAATCCAAAAGGAGATGAGAATATGGAACTAATCATGAATTATATTAAGCCGGAATTAATGATTCTGGCTATTGCCTTATACTTTCTGGGCATCATGCTCAAGAATACGGAAACCATAGCCGATAAGTTCATCCCTGCCCTCCTGGGGCTGACCGGAGTTGTCCTTTCTATGATTTATGTGCTGGCAAACAGTGATATCAGCACATCTCAGAATATTCTGATGGGAATCTTCACCGGAATCGTCCAGGGTATTCTGGTGGCCGGTCTCAGCACCTATGTGGACCAAATCATCAAACAATCAGGAAAGGATGAATAGCTATGAATTTACAAATCACGAAAATGTTATGTCAACCAAGTAAATATCCTGTGAAATGCCCCTATGCCATGAAGGCTGACTATATTAC
>JAIECC010000355.1 GCA_029068665.1 Lachnospiraceae bacterium | reverse complement strand
TTACTGAGGTGAGGAATAACAATGAAGCAGAAAATTAAAACTAATTTATTAATCAGCTCTGTTGCAATGATGGCAGCATTAATGACCATGATTTATTTAGTGGCAACCATGCCGAACCGTATTGAATTAATTATTGCCTTTGGCTTAATCGTCGTTACGGATACTTACTTTTTAGTAGACAGTATCATTCGGAAGGTGGATGAAATCACTAATCGCTCTTTAGACAAGCAAAATGAATTAACCAAGGTTGAAAAAGGAATCTATTCTGTTGCAAAGCGTGAAGAGCTGTCCATGAATCAGAAGCTGGAAGAATTGATAAATGCAATCGCAGAATTGCAGACAGATAATATCCGGTTAAATAATGAATTAATTGAGCAGCAGAAGCTTTGCACGAAGCTCATTATGAAAAAGAATCAGGAGAACATGGTACGGGTAGTGAATAGTAATGACCGCATTACGAAGCAGGTGGTTCAGTTATCCGGTGATAACAAAATCGCTGTTGCAGAAGCCAATGAGACATTACATAACATTCACCAGTCAATAGAAGGCGAAATCGGTCATTCGAAGATCACTCGGATGCCTTCGTAGCCTAACGTACATGAACGCACAGATATGTATTATATCATCTTTGACTTGGAGTGGAATCAATGTCCAAGAGGACCGGAATTCGAAAATCCAAGAATCCCTTTTGAAATTATTGAGATTGGGGCAATCAAATTAAATGACGCTTTTGAAATTGTTGATGAATATAGTAGTATAGTAAAGCCTAGGATTTACAAGCATCTTCATCACCATGTCCGGCAAATGTTAAACTACGATGAAACACTTTTAAAAACAGGCCGGCCTTTTGATATGGTATGTCGTGAATTTATGAAATGGTGTGGTTCCGATTATATTTTTGGCACCTGGGGTACCGGTGATCTGGTTCAACTCCAGAAAAACATGGACTACTATTACATGAACAAATTTGCAGAACCCTTTAAGTATTACGATATACAATCCATTTTTGCGGAATACTACAAGGACCTAGGGACCTGTAAGTTGGAAAAAGCTGTAACTGCTATGAATCTGCCTACGGAAGAAGCTTTCCATACAGCAATCAATGACGCACGCTATACAGCATATGTTTTCCAACATTTATCTAAGAAGAATTTACAGGATCAGTATTGCTACGATTGTTATCATGAGCCAAAGGACAAGGCCAGCGAAATTTATTCTTTCCATCGAACCTATTCGGAGCATATTACCAGAGGCTTCGATCAGCGGATGGAAATTATGGAAGATAAGGAAATCACTACCTTCCGTTGTTACAAATGCCGACGTAAGCTTTCCAAGAAAATCAAATGGTTTTCTTATAACCAGAACTCCTTTGTCAGTGTAGGCCACTGTTGGTATCATGGTTATCAAAAAGGAATTATAAAGATTAAAAATTCCGGTACAGGTAAAATATTCGCAATTAAAAAAATTATACCTATTAAAAAATCAGAAGTTGAAGAAATTCGTATCCGACAAACAGAATTGCGAGAAAAAAGAAGAGAGAAACGAAAAAACCACTGAATCCCAGTGGTTTTTTCGTTTAAAACATATTATACAATCGGTTGCTTTGATGCAGTTCCTGCTTTTCTCGGGTATGTCTTTGGTGTATTCTTCACCTTTTGAATACATACAAATTGTCGAATAATATCGGACTCTGGAAGTGTTACTGACTGCACCGACTCCAGTTTTCCTCCAAGAATCTTTACTGCATGTTCTGCCTGTTCCAACTCTTCCTGAATCTGGGAAGCTTTATAGGATACAAAATATCCCGACTTCTTTACAAAAGGCAGGCAATATTCACTTAAGGTAGAAAGATTGGCAACCGCCCGGGAAACACACAAATCAAATGCTTCCCGATAAAGAGGATTTCTTGCTCCATCCTCTGCCCGGGAATGAATTGCTGTAATATCCGTCAACTCTAAGGCATGGATTACTTCATTTAAGAAATTCACCCGCTTATTCAAAGAATCCAACAGGGTAACCTTCAGATGGGGGTAGATAATTTTCAACGGAATTCCCGGAAAACCGGCACCGGTTCCAACATCAATGACAGAAGAATTCCATTTTAATTCCATGACAGTTCCTAGTAGTATGCTATCAATAAAATGCTTATCCAGAACCTCCTCAAATTCTGTAATGGCAGTCAGGTTCATAACTTTATTTTTCTCAACCAGCATTTCATAATACATTCGAAACTGTTCCAGTTGATTATCATTCAATTGGATATTCAATTGTTCTGCTTTCCGCCTTAGCCGTTCCATATAATACCCCTATTCTTATCCTTCCATATAAACATCCTATCGACTGGAGAGATAAATCAGCAGCACTGAAATATCTGCCGGTGATACACCGGAAATCCGGGATGCCTGTCCTACAGAAGCCGGGCGAATATCCTTTAGCTTCTGTCTTGCTTCCTTCCTTAAGTTGCCAATATCATCATAATCGATATCCGTAGGAATCTGTCGCTTTTCCAGCTTCTTAAAATGCTCTACCTGCTGCTGCTGCCTCTTAATGTACCCTTCATACTTTAGGTTAATATTAATCTGCTCCACCACATCAGGTGGAAGCGGTTTTCTCCCTTCATCAATAGGAGCAATTTTTTCATAGCTCAATTCCGGCCGCCGAATCAACTCCGCTAATGTAGCAGCCGTTTTCAGCGGTGTACTTTCCGCCTGCTTTAAGAATTCCTGTATCTGTTTATTAGCACCTACTGCCACAGACTCCAGACGCTTAATCTCTTCTTCTATGGCATTTCGCTTTTGTGTAAAGCCTGCATATCGTTCTTCATCAATTAATCCGATTTCATAGCCGATATCCGTTAACCGCAAGTCTGCATTATCCTGACGCAGCAGTAACCGGTACTCGGCTCTGGAGGTCATCATTCGATATGGCTCAAAGGTTACTTTCGTTACCAGATCATCAATCAATACACCAATATATGCCTGGGACCGATCCAGAATCACAGGCTCCTTACCCTGAATTGCTCTTGCTGCATTCACGCCTGCCATGAAGCCCTGTGCTGCAGCTTCCTCATAACCAGAGCTGCCGTTGAACTGTCCACCGGCATAAAGCCCCTGAAACTCCTTGAATTCCAAAGAAGGCTTTAGCTGTGTAGCATCAATACAATCATATTCGATTGCATATGCATTCCTGACAATTTTTGCATTTTCCAATCCCGGTACACTTCGATACATGGCATACTGCACATCCTCCGGCAGAGAACTGGACATGCCTCCCACATACATTTCATTGGTGTACTCACCTTCCGGCTCAATAAATACCTGGTGCCGATCCTTATCCGGAAACTTCATGACCTTATCCTCAATGGATGGACAATAACGGGGACCGGTTCCCTCAATAGCACCGGAAAATAGAGGAGAACGACTTATATTATTTCGAATAATTTCATGTGTATCCTCATTGGTATAAGTCAACCAGCAGGATACCTGCTCCCGCTTAATATCCTCCTCCGAATTTGTAAAGGAAAAAGGAACAATATGCTCATCACCCTTTTGTTCCGTCATCTTACTAAAATCAATACTTCGCTTGTCGATTCGTGCCGGTGTACCGGTTTTAAAGCGACGTACCGGAATTCCCAGCTTCACCAGAGATTCCGTTAAATGATTGGCAGCCTGAAGGCCATTTGGTCCGGTGGAATAGCTGACCTCTCCGAAAATGCATCGTGCCTTCAAATATACACCGGTACATAAAATAACTGCTTTTGCATAATAGATACCACCGGAGCAGGTTTTCACTCCGGTTATCACTTTCCCCTCTGCCAGAATCTCAGAAACCTCTGCCTGACGAAGTGTTAAATGCTCAGTCCGTTCCAACACCATCCGCATGGACCGGGAATACTCAGCCTTATCCGCCTGTGCACGAAGAGAATGAACCGCAGGTCCCTTTGACTCATTCAGCATTTTAGATTGAATAAACGTCTTATCGATATTTTTCCCCATTTCTCCCCCCAGTGCATCCAGTTCTCGCACCAGGTGGCCTTTCGAGCTTCCGCCTACATTGGGATTACATGGCATCATTGCCACGCTATCCATACTAACAGTAAATATAATTGTTTCCAATCCCATTCTTGCTGCTGCCAAAGCCGCTTCACAACCTGCGTGTCCGGCTCCTACAACAACTACATCATAGGTTTCTTCAATTTGTGGCATCTATCTTCTCATCCTTCCTATTTTCCCATGCAGAATTTGCTAAATATCTCATTGGCAAGATCATCCTCCAATGCCTCACCTAATATATAACCAAGCTGCTCATATGCGGCCATCAGATCAATGGATAAGAAATCCTCCGGCATCTGCTGCTCAATACTATCCAACACCTGCTGCAGGCTGTTCACAGCCTCCATCAAAGCCTGTTTATGTCGAAGATTTGTGATATAAACTTCATCATTCATCGACAGTTTACCATGAAAAAACATGTCCTTCAAACATTCATGCAATTTATCGATACCATCACCGGTTTTTGCAGAGATTTCCACAATGGGTGCGTCGATTTTTGAGGTTATCCACTGCTTATCCACAATTTGCTCCACATCCGTTTTATTCACTACAATGATAACCTTCTGATTTTCTAAAAGCCCCATAATCTGGGCATCATCACTATCTAAATCTCTTGTGCCATCCACTACATAAAGGATTAAATCTGCATTTTCGACACTTTTCTTTGCCTTATCCACACCCATCTTTTCCACAGTATCCACTGTTTGTCGAATACCGGCAGTATCGATAATTTTCAATGGAATACCCTGTATTACGGCGTCTTCCTCCAGGGTATCTCTGGTCGTACCGGCAATTTCCGTTACGATTGCCCGCTCCTCACCTAACAGACGATTTAATAAAGATGATTTTCCTGCGTTAGGTTTTCCCAAAATTACAGTACGAATCCCTTCCTTAATCATCTTTCCTTCCTCTGCTGTGGATAATAATTCTTCAATCTGACTGACGGTTTCCTGTATCTGAATCTTCAGCCTGTCACTATAACCCTCCAGGCTGTAATTCTCCGGATCATCCAGAGCAGATTCAATATATGCAATATGATTTAATATCATTTCCCTAAGCTCCCTTATTTTTGCAGAAAGCTTTCCCTGAAGCTGCACAGCAGATGAACGGGCCGCCAGTTTATTTTTTGCATGTATCAGATCCATAACAGATTCCGCCTGTGTAATATCAATGCGCCCACCCAAAAAAGCACGTCTGGTAAATTCTCCCGGCTCTGCAGCTCTGGCTCCGAAACGAATCAAAAGTTCCAATATATTCTGGAGAACAATCACTCCTCCATGACACTGAATCTCAACTACATCTTCCGTAGTATAGGAATTGGGTTTCCGCATTACAAGACAAATTGCCTCATCCAACACGCAGTCACCATCACAGATATTGCCGAATAATGCCGAATAGCTTGGTATATTCTTTAATGTCTTATTCGGATTCTTTGCATGAAAAACAGAGTCAGCAATATCAATTGCCTCTGTCCCACTGATTCTGATAATTCCAATCCCTGCATTGGTCATTCCGGTTGCGATTGCAGCAATGGTGTCTTTTTGAAACATCCTATTTCTTCCTTTCCTATAAAATGAAAAAGGGCTTTGCAAAATAAGCATTGCTCCCTTATTCTGCATACGCCCTTTCCCAGATATATTTCTGCTTATTTTGACCGATTATAGTATACCACTACTCTTCTAAATGGTTCTTCCCCTTCACTTCTGGTACTTACATACTTGTCATTTTGAAGTGCGGAATGAATGATACGTCTTTCATATGGATTCATTGGCTCCAGTACAACAGACTTTCTTGTTCTCTTAACCTTATAAGCAATATTTTTCGCAAGATTCTCAAGAGTATCTTTTCTTCTTGCACGATAGTTTTCCGTATCCAGTTTTACCCGGATGAATTCCTCGCTGTGCTTATTTACAACTGACTGGATAATCTTCTGCAATGCATCCAGAGTCTGTCCACGCTTACCAATCAATACACCCATTTCCGGTCCGGTCAGATTCACATCCATTAAGCGTTCTTCTTCATTATAAGAAATATCCACTACCGTTTCAACACCCATTACACGGAATAGATTCTCCAGGAATTCCATTACAATGTCTTCCAACGTATCCATTTTCTTTGCCCGGATAACGGCAGGCTTTGTATTAATAAATCCTAAGATGCCGGTACTTCCTTTATCGACAACTTCATAAATCAACTCATCGCTGGTAATTCCAAATTGAATTGTAGCCTCTGTTATGGCATCTTCCACTGTTTTTCCTTTAAATTCAATAAATTCCATCTCTATTCCTCCTTGCTCTTTTGATTATTATACTGCTGCATAATATTAGCTTTCGAAGCAATACTGCCCTTCTGATAGGCGGCGGAACCATTACTGTCGTTATTCGAAGATGTATTGTTATAATTTTTTAAGTTGGTACCTGCAACACTATTGGAAGATGTATTTGCAGCTTCGGCGCCTCCGGCAGCCTCCATCATTCTTTCCATGAAAGATTTTTTATTCTTCCGCTTCTTTTTCTTTGCTTTTTCCATCTGCTTTTCCAGAATCTTATCCATATCGGCAAATTTATCATAATAAAGATTAATTGCCAACTGTATTAATAAGCTGATCAACGCACTGATCGACCAGTACAGACCAATTCCGGCCGGTAATGAAATACAGATGAATAATGACATAATCGGCATGGTAAATGTCATAGACTTCATCATTGCTGCTGACTGTGCCGCTGCCTGGTCACTGCCCATATCCGGCTGTGTTGTCTGCATGGTTTTTGTACTCAAAAACTGAAACAATGCAGCGGTAATCGGAATAATCAATGCCCAGCTTAATTTCCAGCCTGGAGCTTCAGAAATATTAATTCCTAAAATAAATTGATTCAACTCATTAATCTTTGGAACATTCACAGAAATCGTTTGAATTAAATCTGGATTTCCGGAAAATAATTCCCCAAATGATTCCCACTGAGTCATACTAAACTGTGAAATAATATCAATAATATGATTATCCGTAATTGTATTTCCTGCATCCAATTGCTTTGTCAATGTATTGACTGCTCTGGATGCCGTAGCTATCTTATTATCCGTAACAAAGGTCGAAATCGTCCCTGCATAATCTTTGATTTTCAGAACCTGCTGCGCAATTGGTGTATATAAATCCTTAATTGCAGGTACATATGCCGGTATATTATAAATTACCCGATACAAAGCATAAATGATTGGTAACTGGATAAAAGATAATAAACAGCCATTTGTCATGCTTGTACCATATTTCCGGTACACCTCCTGAACTTCCTGCTGCTGCTTCAGCATGGATTCCTGATCAGTTCTGTTCTTATACTTTTTCTGGACCTTCTGGATTTCCGGCTGTATATAATGATTTATTTTAGAACCTCTTTGCTGCCGGATAGTAAATGGCAGTAAAATCAATTTAACTACAATTGTAAATATTATAATACATAATGCCAGATTGTTAATCCCAACCGAAGACAAGCCTTCATAAATTAAATCCAGAATCTTCCCTAACAACCAACAAAAGGGGCCTAAAAAACCTCCTTGTGCAGTTAAAAAAACCATATTAACCTCCTTGTGTCATGTGCTTTGCACATTCCCTGTCCTTCACAAAATCACACAGATTTTGCTGCATTATGGAACCGGATCATATCCACCCTTGGAGAACGGGTTGCACCGAAGTATTCGCCAGGCTGCCAACAGGATGCCTTTTCCAACGCCATATTTTTGAATTGCTTCTATGGCATACTGGGAACAAGTCGGATAAAATTTACATGTTCCATGACCTTTTAAAGGTGACAAATAAATTTGATAAAAACGAATCAGCTTCAAACAAACTTTTTTCATAATCAATCATCTTC